>CAIMSN010000100.1 GCA_903844135.1 uncultured Rhodospirillales bacterium
CACGCCGGTCAGGGTCGGCATGGCGACGCTGGGCATCAATCTGTGCCTGAACCTGGCGCTGATGCGGCCGCTGCAGCATGTCGGGCCGCCGCTGGCGACCAGCCTGGCCTCGGCGATCAACGCCACGATCCTGGCGATCCTCCTGCTGCGGCGCGGTTTCCTGGCACCCGACCGGATGATGCTGTCCAGACTGGCCAGGATGGGCCTCGCCGCGCTGGCGATGGCCGGTCTGCTGCTGCTGCTCGATCGCGGACCGTTCCGGTCGCTGCCGACGCATCATGGCCTGCTGCGGATCGTCGAGCTGGGCGTGATGATCGGCGCCGGAATGGCTTGCTACGCGCTGTTTCTGCAGTTGCTGGGCGTTCTCGATCTGCGCGCTCTGCCGGCGAAACTACGCGCCCGGTCGAGGCGGCGCCGTGGCGGGGTCGCCGCCACCCCACCCGCGCACCCGCCAGGCTAACTTTATTTCGTTTACGCCGCCTTTATAACACGATGCTTGTGGCAAATTCGTAACAAGCCGACATTTTCGCAACGCGCGACCCCAGGTTTGTTGCATTGCACCTGGACAGAACGGCTCCGAAAATCGCACCAACGGAGGCAAGCAAGGCCGGCACGTTGCTGGCCACTGTCCCCCAGAGGATCGAAATGATTGTGCGTCTCGCGACTCTTCACCCGGTCGCTCTCGCCGCGGCTTTGCTGACAGGCACCGCCATCGCCACGTCGGCGACGGCCCAGACCGTCCTGGCGCAGACTGCGGTTGCGCCCGCTGCCGTTACGCCCACCACCCCAGCCGCTCCGGCCGCTCCGGCCGCTCCGGCCGCGCCGAAAAGCTGGGCCAGCACCATCACCTACGGCGCGCAGATCGATGCCGGCATCACCGGCAATTTCGATCGCCCGGCCGACGGCCTGAATTATGGCCGCCTGTTCGACGACAAGGCCAACACGGTGCTGCTGAACGGCATACAGTTGACCGCGACCCGGCCGATCGACAGCAGCTCGTCCGATTTCGATGTCGGCTTCATGCTGCAGGGCACCTACGGGTCGGACGCGCGCTACACGCATTTCCTCGGCGAGCTCGGCTACGTCACGCACGATCGCGACCAGTTCTCGATCCTGCAGGCGGACGTGCTGCTGCACGCACCGGTGCTGGTCAAGGGCGGCATCGACTTCAAGCTCGGCCAGTTCGCGACGCCGATCGGCTACGAGACGATCGATCCGAGCACCAACCCGTTCTACTCGCACTCGTACAACTTCAATTTCGGTCCGTTCGAGCATACCGGCCTGCAGGCGGTGGTGCATGTCAGCCCGACGCTCGATCTGTGGGGCCAGGTCGATACCGGCGAGAGCACGACGTTCGATGGCGGCGACAACAATGCCGAACCGGCCGGGCTGGTCGGCTTCGGGCTGAACAACATCGCCGGCGGCAAGCTGACGATCCTGGCACTGCTGCATCTCGGTCCGGAGAATGCGGTCAACGCGATCGGCTCCGCCGCCAACAGCGACATGCGCTACGAAGGCGACGTGGTCGCCACCTACAAGGCGACCGACAAGCTGACCTTCGTCGCCGAAGGCCAATGGCAGCACGACGATTCCGTCGGCGCCGATAGCTATGGCCTCGCCGGATACGCCTCCTACGCCCTGACCCCGACCCTAACCGCGAATTTCCGCGGCGAGGTGTATCGCGACAATGCCGGATTCTTCGTCGCAGCCTATCCCGGCAACCTCGATTCGATCCGCGTCCTGAACGGCCTGCCCAGCACGGCGTTCGGCGCCGGCCGCCAGACATACAGCGAGTGGACCTGGGGGGTGAGCTACAAGCCGGTCATTCCGCACGTGGCGCTGCTGGCGTTCCGCCCCGAGCTGCGCTGGGACAAGTCGTTCAGCGGCGGTCATCCCTTCAACGGCCTGTCCGACAACGGCAGCTTCACCCTGGCCGCGGACGTCGTCCTGGGCTTCTGACCGGACCGATCCGGAACCGCCCCTTGGGCCTGCTCATGCGTCGTTCTAGACACGATGCATGAGTAACCGTTCCGAGCCCTCGCTGCCCAACGCGGAGGGCGCCTCGCCGGCGATGGCGCAATGGTTCGCGCTCAAGGCGCGTCAGCCGGATGCGCTGCTGTTCTTCCGCATGGGCGATTTTTACGAGCTGTTCTTCGCCGACGCGCAGGCGGCGGCCGGTGCGCTCGACATCGCGCTCACTGCCCGCGGCACCCATGCCGGCCAGCCGATCGCCATGTGCGGGGTGCCGGTCGCGGCCGCGCAGGCCTATCTCGCCAGGCTGATCCGGCGCGGTTTCCGGGTCGCGGTGGCCGAACAGACCGAAGCGCCGCGCAAGCCGGGCCCGGGCGTGCCGAAAGGCCCGCTGTCGCGCGACATCGTCAGGCTGGTGACGGCCGGCACCCTGACCGAGGACGAGCTGCTCGACGCCGGCCGCTCCAACCTGCTGCTGGCGATCGCCAGGCTGCCGGCGACCCGGCGCGAGGAACGGCTCGGCGCCGCCTGGATCGACGTCTCGACCGGCTTGTTCGAGACCCAGTCGGTGGCCGGCACGGTGGCGCTGGCGGAGCTGCTGGGACGGCTCGACCCGGCGGAAATCCTGGCGCCGGCCGGACTGTCGCTGGGCGAGCACGAAGCCAGGCGCGGTCCGGAACCGGTACCGCATGCCCCGCTCGCGGCGCGCGCCAGGCTGGCGGCGACATTCGGATCGGCGAGCCTGGATGCGTTCGGCGACTTCTCCGACGAGGAGGCGGTGGCCGGATTGCTGGTGCTGGATTACGTGCGCGACAGCCAGGCCGGGCAGTTGCCGCGCCTGTCGCGGCCGTCGCCGCAGGGCGACCGCCTGATCCTTGGGATCGACCCGGCGACCCGCGCCAGCCTGGAGCTGCTGCGCGGCCGCGACGGCGGCACCGAGCACACGCTGTTCTCCTGCGTCGCCCGCACCGTGACGGCCCCTGGAAGCCGACTATTGTCGGGCTGGATCGCCGCCCCGCTGGCGACGCTGGCGCCGATCGCGGACCGACAGGACGGATGGCAGTTCCTGGCCGGGGAGCAGGCGGCGACCGCGCAGTTGCGGGGCCTGCTGCGCGGCGTTCCGGATATCGCCAGGGCGCTCGGCCGGCTGTCGGTCGGCCGCGGACAGCCGCGCGACCTGGCCAGCCTGCGCGATGGGCTGCGCGCGGCACGCGCGGCGGCGGCGCTGCTGGCCGGGTTTGCCGACGCGATGCCGGCGATGCTGGCGCGCGCGCGCGACCTGCTTGGCGCATCGCAGGCGCTGGAATCGCTGCTGGTCCGCGCGCTTGCCGACGCGCTGCCGGCACGGTTGGAGGATGGCGGCGCGATCGCGCCGGGCTTCGACGGCGAACTCGATGCCGAACGCCGCCTGCGCGACGACAGCCGCAAGGTGATCGCCGGGTTGCAGCTCGACTACGCTCAGAGATTCGGCGTCGCCAGCCTGAAGATCAAACATCACGCGCAGCTCGGCTACGTGATCGAGGTGCCGGTCTCGGTATCCGCCCAGTTGCGCGCCGACGCGGCGCTGATCCTGCGCCAGGGCACCGCCAGCGTCGCGCGCTACACCACCACCGAGCTCGCCGATCTCGACCGGCGAATCGCCGAGGCGGGAGCGCGCACCCAGGCCCGCGAGCGGACGGTGTTCCAGAGCCTGGTCGGGCAGGCGCTGGACGACGCCGCGCTGCCGCGCATCGCCGAGGCGCTGGCGTTGCTCGACGTCACGCAATCCTGTGCCCAGCTCGCCGCCGACCAGCGTTGGTGCCGGCCGGTGCTCGCCGACGATGCCGGCTTCTGCCTGAAGGCAGCGCGTCATCCGGTGGTGGAGGCGGCGCTGACCCGCACCGACCGCTTCACGCCGAACGATTGCGACCTGTCACCCGACCGGCGCGTCATGCTGCTGACCGGCCCGAACATGGCCGGCAAATCCACCTTCCTGCGCCAGGCGGCGCTCTGCGTGGTGCTGGCGCAGGCAGGACTGCCGGTGCCGGCGGAGTCCGCCAGGATCGGTCTGGTGGACCGGCTGTTCTCGCGGGTCGGCGCCGCGGACGACCTGGCGCGCGGTCGCAGCACCTTCATGGTGGAGATGATCGAGACCGCGTCGATCCTGAACCTGGCCGGGCCGCGCTCGCTGGTGGTGGTGGACGAGATCGGCCGCGGCACCTCGACCCTGGATGGGCTGGCGATCGCCTGGGCGGTCCTGGAATCGCTGCATGGCGCGCAGCGCTGCCGCACCATCTTCGCCACCCACTTCCACGAGCTGGGCGAACTGGCCGAGACCCTGCCCGGCCTGTGCCCGCACACCATGAGCGTCAGGGAATGGAAGGGCCAGGTGGTGTTCCGGCACGAGGTGCTGCCGGGCGTCGCCGGCCGTAGCTGGGGGGTGCATGTCGCGCGGCTGGCCGGCGTGCCGGACCCCGTGGTGCGGCGCGCCGCACGCCTGCTGGCGAGCCTGGAGAAGAGCCGCGCCGCGACCGCGCCGAAGCTTCCGCTGTTCGCGCAACTGGAGACCGGGGACGATCCCGCGCGCGGCGCGGAGCCGGAGCGCGATCCGATCGACGCCGCCCTGTCCGCGCTCGATCCGGACCGGCTGACGCCGCGCGAGGCGCTCGATACGCTCTACCGGCTGAAGGCGATCTTTGTTGCATCGCAGGACGGCGCTGTCGCCGGTGGCGCCGACGCGCTACCATCGCGATGACATGCCGAAACAAGATGGATCGCTCCTGGACCCGGAAACCGCCTCGCGTCAGCTCGCGTCCGCGCTTGCCAGGCCCTCCGATGCGTCGCCAACGCCGCGCGGCACGGCGATCGCGGCGTTCCGGCGCCACCTGGCGCGGATCCAGCAGAGCGTCCGCGATGCGTTCGAGACCCATGCGCTCGACGGGATCGGCGCCGGAACCCGTCTGGCGTCGCTCAGCGACGGGCTGATCGCGGCGCTGCACGATTTCACCCTGGGCGACGCGATGGCCGACGAGATCGCCGCCGCGAAGGCCGAGGCCGGCAGCCAGGGTCACGACGACGGTGCGCAGAACGATGCATTCGCCCTGGCGATCGTCGCGACCGGCGGCTACGGCCGCGGGATGCTGGCACCGTTCAGCGACATCGACCTGCTGTTCCTGACCGACGAGACACCGTCGCCGATGATCCTCTCGGCGGTCGAGTTCATGCTCTATTTCCTTTGGGATCTCGGGCTGAAGGTCGGGCACGCGACGCGCTCGGCCAGCCAGTGCATTGCCGAGGCGGCCGGCGACAGCACGGTCCGCACCACGCTGCTCGACGCCAGGCGGATCGCCGGCGACGAACCGCTGTTCGCACGCTTCCAGGCGCGGGCGATCCTGGCCTGCGTCGAGGCCGGCGCCAGCGGCTTCATCGCCGACAAGCAGCGCGAGCGGGCGCTGCGGCATCAGCGCTATGGCGAAAGCCCGTTCCTGGTGGAGCCGAACATCAAGGAGGGCCGCGGCGGTCTGCGAGACATGCAGACCCTGTACTGGCTGTGTCGCTACACGCTCGGCACCCGCAGCTTCGCCGATCTGGCCCGGGCGGAGCCGGGCTGGGCCGAGCCGGGCCGGCCGAGCCTGCTGACCGAACAGGAGGCCAAGCGGGCGCGCCGGTCCTGGGACTTCCTGTGGGCGGTGCGCTTCCATCTGCATTACGTCGCCGGCCGCGCCGAGGAGCGCCTGACCTTCGACATGCAGCCGGTGGTCGGCGCACGCATGGGCTACACGCAGCATGGCCGCCAGGTCGGCGTCGAGCGCTTCATGCGACATTATTTCCTGACCGCACGCGAGGTGATGCGCTTCACCCACATTCTAGAGCCGCAGGTGCTGCGACTCGCGCTGGGCGCGCCGGCGCTGGCGCCGGAAACCGACAATGCGCTGCGCCAGGCAGGTTTCGTGCTGGCCGACGGGGCGATCCTGCCGGCGCCGACGGTCTCGTTCGATCGCCAGCCGATCATGATGCTCAGGCTGCTGGCCTGCGCCCGCGAGCGGAAGCTGCCGATCCATCCGCTGGCCATGCACCAACTGATCCGCTGGGAACGGCGCGCGGCGGCGCTGCGCAGCGAGCCGGAGGCGATGGCGATCCTGCTGGAGCTGGCTTGCGGCGAGCGGCCGGTGCGACGGCCGATGCCCGAGCGGACCCTGGAGATGCGTCGCGACGAACTGATGCACCAGGAGCCGCCGCGCTCGGCGGCGCGCTGGCTGCACGTTCTGAACGAGACCGGGCTGCTCGGCCGGCTGATCCCGCAATGGTCGCGCATCGTCGGGCAGATGCAGTTCGACACCTATCACGTCTTCACCGTCGACGAGCACACCATCGAGGCGATCCGCATCCTCGGCACGCTCGAGGCCGGTCTGCTGGCGGAAGAGACACCGGTCGCCAACGACCTGGTCGAGGACCTGCAGTCGCGGCGCGCGCTCTACGTCGCAGCGCTGCTGCACGACATCGCCAAGGGGCGCGGCGGCGATCATTCCGAGCTCGGCTCGGAGATGGCGCTGGAGATCTGTCCGGCGCTGGGTCTCTCGGCCGAGGAGACCGAGACGGTATCATGGCTGGTGCTGCATCACCTGCTGCTGAGCCAGACCGCGTTCCGGCGCGACATCGACGATCCCAAGACCATCCTCGACCTCGCCGACACCATCCAGTCGCCGGAGCGCCTGCGCCTGCTGCTGATCCTGACGGTGATCGACATGCGGGCGGTCAGCGCCAAGGTGTGGAACGCCTGGAAGGCAACGCTGCTGCGCGAACTCTATACGCGCGTCGCCGAGGTTCTGGCGGGCGGTCTCGCCACCACGGAGCGCGACGTCAGGGTGGCGCGCGGCAAGGAGGCGGCGAGCCTGCTGCTGGAGGAAGAGGGATTCAGCCCGGCGGAGATCGCCGACTATCTGTCTCTCGGCTATGGCGGATACTGGCTGTCGTTCGACCCGGAAACCCATGCGCGCCATGCCCGCATGATCCGCGACAGCACGCTGCGCGCGGCACCGCTGACGGTGGAGACGCAGCCTTTGCCCGCGCGCGCCGTGACCGAGGTCACCATCTACACCAACGATCATCCCGGACTGTTCAGCAGGATCGCCGGCGCGCTGGCGGTGGCCGGCGCCTCGATCGTCGATGCGCGGATCCACACCATGACCAACGGCATGGCGCTCGACACCTTCTGGGTGCAGGACGCCGCCGAGGACACGTTCGATGCGCCGCATCGCCTGGCGCGCCTGTCGGTCCTGGTGGAACAGGCTCTGTCCAGCACCATCGATCTCGACGAGGAGATCGCCAGGAGCGCGGTCAGCCTGGTCGGACGCAGGATGCGGGCGATCCATGTGCCGCCCCGCGTGGTGATCGATAACCGCGCCTCGAACGCGCATACCGTGATCGAGGTGAATGGCCGCGACCGGCCCGGGCTGCTGCATGACGTGACCGCTGCGATCAGCCAGCAGGGGCTTCAGATCGCCTCGGCGCATGTGACGACCTACGGCGTGCGCGCGGTCGACGTGTTCTACGTCAAGGACCTGTTCGGTCTGAAGGTCAGCAGCGAACGCAAGCTCGACGAGTTGCGCGCGGCGCTGGTCGGCGTGTTGACCCGTGCCGAGGACGCGATTGCCCTGCAACCGGCGATGCCGACGCGACGCCGGAGCGCCGGAGCGGGCTGAGCGGGCTGAGCGGGGCCTAGTGGGAAAGGCCGTTCTTGCCCCGGGAGAAGTCCGAAAGCGCATCCGCAACCTGCTCGATCGTCGCGTCCCACGCAATCTCCGGCGGTAACGGCGCCGGCTGGCGGAACGCGCGCAGGCTCGGATACCAGAGGCTGGTCCCGTCCGCGGCGAGGTTGCCGTCCTGCCAGCGCCAGTCGCCGCCGAACCGGTTCAGCAGCCAGACCGGCCGCCCCATCGCGCCGGCGAGATGGGCGATCGCGGTGTCGACGGTGATGACCAGTTCGAGCCTGGCGATCAGGGCGACGGTGTCGGCGAGGTCCGGCGGGAGTTCTGGTCGGGCGAGACACAGGCCGGGCGGCGTCGGCTGGTCGGCGGCTGGACCCTGCTGCAGGGAGACGAACGTCCTGTCGCAGCGCGAAAGCGGTTGCAGGTGCACCAGGGAGAGCGAGCGCCGCCTGTCGAAACGGTAGTCCGGACTGCCGGCCCAGCAGAGCCCGATGGCGCCATCGGCAGGCTCCGGCATCACGCCATCGGCGGCCGCATGCAGATACGGGCCGTTCCAGATCGGGCGGTCGAGCCCGAGCAGCAGCGGCAGGCTGAGCAGCCCGGCGCGGGCGATGCAGCCCGACGCGGGCTCTCCCTTGGCGATCACGACGCACGCGGCCGGCAGGGCTTGTCGCGCCAGCCGGAGCAGCGTCTGCGGCACGGCGACGCTCACCGCCGCGCAGCGCATCGCCAGCGGCACGAAACGCAGGAACTGGATGACGTCGCCCAGCCCCTGCTCGGCCTCGATCAGCAACCGGCCGGCGCCGAGCGCGCCGCCATCCCAATCCGGAAGCGCCGCGTCAGGACCGCGCAGCACCGCGCGCCGCGCCTCGAACGCCTGCCAGCCGTCGCGGAACCGGCCGGTGGCGAGCAGAAGCGTGGCACGGTCGAAGCGGGCGCGGGCGGCGTCGATGGTGCCGGCGAAGCGGGTCTCGACATCGGCGAAGATCCGCTCCGCCGCCTCGATCCGGCCGAGTTCGAGCAGGGCGGTGCCGTGATTGACCGCGATGCCGGGCTGGTCCGGATCCATCCGGGCCGAATCGGCCAGCGTCCGTTCCGCCTCCTGGAGATGGCCCAGCGCCAGCAGCACCAGGCCGAGATTGCTGAGCGTCTCCGCCGTCGGCGCGCCGCGCTCGACCGCGCGGCGCAGCACGACCAGCGCCTCGTCGAGGCGATTATTCTCGAACAGGCGTGCGCCGAGATTGGCCAGCGCGGCTGGATCGTCCGGCAGGAGCGCCGCCACCTGGCGGAAACAGCTTTCCGCCTCGCCGGCATGGCCGAGTGCTGCATGGGCGATCGCCAGCCCATGCCAGGCGCCGGCGTCGGACGGCGCCTCCCGGACCGCCTCCGACAGACGCTCGATCGCGCTTTGCCAGTCTCCGGCGCGCAGCGCCGACCGGCCGACCAAAGCGATCATGCCGGGCGGCGTCGCGCCCGCCGGGGCACGGTCCAGGGCGGTCCTGGCGGCAGCGACGGCCTCGTCGTGACGGCCGAGCTGGTCGAGCACGGCGGCGAGACCGGCATGGGCGCGGGCATCGGCCGGATCGCGCAAGGCGGCGACATGAAGCGCGGCGCGCGCCTCCTCCAGATGGCCCTTGGCGTGCAGGGCAAGTCCGAGATTGAGCGTGTAGAGGGCGATCTCCGGGCGTGCGGCGACCGCCCGGCCGATCAGCGCGATCGCCTGCGCCGGCAGGCCGCGACCCAGGGCCAGCAATCCCATTCCGTGCAGCCCGTCCGGCAATGCCGGATCGAGTGCCAGCGCCTGGCGATACAGGCGCTCGGCCTCGTCGAGATCGCCGTCGCGATGGCGGCCGGTCGCCGCGTCGGCCAGATTCTGCGCTTCTCCCGCCCGCACGTCCGTCCCTCACGCCCACCACGTCATCATGCAGCCCTTGTCCCGGCAGCGCGACCGGTCTGCAATGGCGGCGTGCGAGACGAGCAACGAGGATCCGCGATGCAGGCCTATCGGACGCTGGAACGACGCTTCGCCAGGCTCTCGCGGCTCGGCGACGCGCTGGGAATCCTCGGCTGGGACAAGGAGACCACCATGCCGCTCGGCGCCGCGGAGTCGCGTGGCGAGACCATCGCCACCCTTTCGGTAATGGCGCACGAATTGCTAACCGCGAGCGAGACCGGCGCCCTGCTTCAGCAGGCGACGGAGGAGGAAAGCGACGGGCTCGATCGCTGGCAATCGGCCAATCTGCGCGAGATGCGCCGCCAGCACGCCCATGCCACAGCGGTGCCGGGCGACCTGGTGGAGGCGGCGTCGCGCGCATCGACCGCCAGCGAGATCGTCTGGCGGCAGGCGCGCGAGGCGAGCAATTTCACGCTGCTGCTGCCCAGGCTTTCGGAAGTGCTGGAGACGCAGCGCGCGATCGGCGTGGCCAAGGGCGAGGCTCTCGGCCTCTCGCCCTACGACGCGCTGCTCGACCAGTACGATCCCGGCACCACCCAGGCGTTCGTCGATCCGGTGTTCGGGACGTTGCGTGGCTTCCTGCCGGGACTGGTCACCGAGGTGCTGGAGCGCCAGGCGCGCCGCGCGCCGCCCTTGCCGATGCGCGGCCCGTTCCCGGTGGCGGCGCAGAAGGCGCTGGGAGAGCGACTGATGCAGGCGGCGGGGTTCGATCCGAGCCGCGGCCGGCTCGACGTCAGCACGCATCCGTTCTGCGGCGGGGCGACCCAGGACGTGCGGATCACCACCCGCTACGACGAGTCCGATTTCTCCAGCGCGCTGATGGGGGTGCTGCACGAGACCGGCCATGCGCTCTACGAGCAGGGTAGGCCTGCCTCCTATCTGGACCAGCCGGTCGGCCAGGCGCGCGGCATGACCCTGCACGAGAGCCAGTCGCTGCTGATCGAGATGCAGGCCTGTCGCGGCGAAGCGTTCCTGGGCTTTCTGTCACCGCTGCTGCAGGACGCGTTCGGCGACGATCCGGCTTTCGCCAGGGACAATCTGGTGGCGACCTACCGTCGCGTATCGCCCGGGCTGATCAGGGTCGATGCCGACGAGGTGACGTACCCGGCGCATGTCCTGCTCCGTTACGAGCTCGAGCGGGCGATGATCGGCGGCGATCTCGCCCTGCGCGACCTGCCAACCGCCTTCAATGACGGCTTGCACACCCTGCTTGGGGTCACGGTGCCCGACGACCGGCGCGGCTGCCTGCAGGATATTCACTGGCCGGCTGGACTCTGGGGCTATTTCCCGACCTATACGCTGGGTGCGATGACCGCGGCGCAGCTCTATCGCGCCGCCTGTGCCGCGGAGCCCGCTCTCGAGCCCGGTCTGGCGGAGGGGGATTTCTCACGACTGACCGGCTGGCTCCGCACCTCGGTGCACCAGCAGGCGAGCGTTGCCGACACCGCGACGATCGTCGCAGAGGCGACCGGCAGACCGCTCGACGCGGCGGTCTACCAGGCGCATCTACGACAGCGCTATCTGGGTCAGTGAGCCTGCTGGCCGATGGAGAGCGACGCCGGGAGCGGCATGACCAAGCCGGTCTCGGTGGCGGCGACGGTGCCGATCGCGAAGGTGAGAACCATGCCGGTCACAAGAACCATACGTGCCATCTATCTGCTTCCGGTGTGTCGCGTTGTTTGCCTCTCTGCTGAAAGCCGAACTGCTTGAAGGGTTGGTCTCACATTTCGGTCAGGAGGTTCGGGCTTTTCGCCCTGACCTGCCTGGCATCCGCCTGCCCGCTGTCTGCCGATGCGGCGACCGCCGATCCGGGCACCAGCAATGCGGCGACGCAGGCAGGCCTGTCGGTAGTCGCGCAATCCAGGCAGTCGGTCTGGAACGGCGTCGTCGTCGCGCCGGACGGACGCCTGTTCGTGGTGCTGCCCAGGATCGCCAACCAGGGCGGTCCGTCACTGGCCTCGATCGGCGCCGATGGTGGTCTGCTGCCCTACCCGGATGCGTCCTGGAATGGCGCGGGAGGCGGCCAGAAGAGCCAAGCCGGCGACGGGCCCGGCCTGGTCTTCGTCGGACTGAACGCGATTCATCTCGCGCCGGACGGGGCGCTCTGGGCGGTCGATACCGGGGCGCCTGGCTTCGGCAAGCCGGCGGTGCATCATGGCGCGCGTCTGATCCGGATCGACCTTGCGTCCAACCAGGTGACGCGCGTGCTGACGCTGCCGGACGAGGTGCTGCGTCCCAAGAGCATGATCGACGACATCCGCTTCAACGGCGGCCATGCCTACATCACCGACGCCGGATCGCCGGGACTGATCGTGCTCGATCTCGGCGCGGGCACGTTCAGGCGCCTGCTCGACCAGTCCCCCGCTTTGACCGCCAGACGGCCGATCGTCGTCGATGGCGACACGCTGCGCGGACCGGACGGCAAGCCGGTGATGCTGAACGCCGATCAGCTCGAAGTCTCGCCGGACGGGGCAACGCTGTATGTCCAGCCGCTCTGCGGACCGATGTCGCGCATCGCGACCGCCCTGCTCGACGACCCCGGCCAGACGGCGGCGCAGTTGGCGGCGGGGATCTCGTTCTGGTACGACACGCCGGCGCTGGGCGGCACGGCGATCATGCCGGACGGCACCCTGCTGCTGAACGACCTCGAGGATGACAGCATCCTGTCGCTGTCGCCGGACCGGGTGCTATCGCGTCTGATCGCCGATCCACGCCTGCACTGGGCGGATGCGCCGTTCCTGGGCCAGGACGGCACGCTGACGGTCCCGGTGCCGCAGCTCGACCGCGCCGCACCGTTCCAGCATGGCAGATCCAGGATCGCGTTCCCGGTGTTTCTCTACGCGGTCAAGCCGGCCGGCCTGATACAGGCCGCGGCCAAGGCGCAGCCCTGAGCGCCGGCCGAGGCCGGAGAGCCGCCTCTTCGCGCGGCAGGGCGGGTTTTGTATGATCGTGCCCATGCGTTACGTCTCGACCCGCGGCCATTCCCCAGACCATGATTTCTCAGGCGTCCTGCTGGCCGGGCTGGCGGAGGATGGCGGGCTCTACATGCCGGAGAGCTGGCCGGTTTTTTCCGCCGACGACTGGCGTGCGTTGCGCGGGCTGCCCTATCCGGAACTCGCCGCGCGCGTCATGGCGCCGTTCATGGCGGGCGCGATCGATGCCGAGACGCTGCATCGCCTGTGCCGCGAGGCCTATGCCGGGTTCACCCATCCGGCCACCGTGCCGCTGGTGCAGATCGACCGCGATCTCTACGTGCAGGAACTGTTCCATGGGCCGACGCTGGCCTTCAAGGACATGGCGATGCAGTTGCTGGGACGGCTGTTCGACCATGTGCTGACGGCGCAGGATCGCCGGGTGACGATCGTCGGCGCTACCTCCGGCGATACCGGCTCGGCGGCTATCGAGGCCTGTCGCGATCGCGACCGGCTGGATGTGGTGATCCTGCATCCGCTCGGTCGCACCAGCGAGGTGCAGCGCCGGCAGATGACCACCGTGCGCGCGCCCAACATCGCCAACCTGGCGCTGGAGGGCACGTTCGACGATTGCCAGGACATGGTGAAGGCGATGTTCGCCGACCTGCCGTTCCGCACCGACCTGCAGCTCAGCGCGGTGAACTCGATCAACTGGGCCAGGGTGGCGGCGCAGATCCCCTACTACGTCGCTGCGGCGCTGGCGCTGGGTGCGCCAGACCGCGAGGTGGCGTTCGCGGTGCCGACCGGCAATTTCGGCAACGTGTTCGCGGCCTGGGCGGCGCGGCGGATGGGGTTGCCGATCGCCCGGCTGGCGATCGGCGCCAACCGCAACGACATCCTGGCACGCTTCCTGGCCAGCAACGACATGAGCGTGCGCACGGTCGCGCCGAGCCTGTCGCCGAGCATGGATATCCAGGTCAGCTCGAACTTCGAGCGGCTGCTGTTCGAGCTGCTCGGCCGCGATCCGGAACGCTGCGCCGCCATCATGATCGGCTTCAGGCGGGATGGCCGCATGGCGGTGCCCGATGCCGCATGGCGCGACGCGACCAGCCTGTTCCACGGCCTGACGCTCGACGATCCCGCGACCGAGGCGGCGATCCGGCGGCTGCATCGCGAGGCCCGCTATCTGGCCGACCCGCATACCGCGATCGGCATCGAGGCGGGACGCGCCTGCGCCCTGCCCGGCGTGCCGATGGTGGCGATGGCGACCGCGCATCCCGCAAAGTTCCCCGAGGCGATGCTGGCCGCCACCGGCCATCGTCCGGACCTGCCGCCGCATCTGGCGGATCTGTACGAGCGCGAGGAGCGCTATCGCGTGGTGCCGAACCGACTCGCGGCGGTCGAGGACGCGGTCAGGGCGGCGGTGCTGAAGAACGCCGCGTGAGTCCCCATATTCCCTGGAACGACGACATTGACCGCAAGGCCGCCGTTGCGTGCCTGTCAGTAGGAACAGCATGACCGATCCGATCGCCACCACCCGTCTGCCCAACGGCCTGACCATCGTCACCGAGCGCATGGAGCGGGTCGAGACGGTCTCGCTCGGCGCCTATGTCGCCAGCGGCACCCGCAACGAACGCGCCTCCGAGAACGGCGTCTCCCATTTCCTGGAGCACATGGC
>CAIMSN010000101.1 GCA_903844135.1 uncultured Rhodospirillales bacterium
AGCCAGGCGGCGTCCATGGCCGGATGCGGAGCGGCCGGTTGTCGGCCCATCTCGGCATGGGCGAGATCGAGCCAGAGGCGGGAGTCGGCATCGCGCATCGCGGCGCGGTCCTCGATTGCGTCGGCCAGGCGGTTCGGGTCACCGACGAACCGGAGCCGTTCGATCCGGGCGGTCGCCTGGGCCCGCTCGGAATCGGTCGCGGCTGCAGGATGGCGCTGCAACAACGAGAGCTGGAATGCCTCCGCATCGCGCTCGAGCCCGGCCAGCAGGGGGCCCTGTGCGTGCGCGGAAGATCCGGCGAGGAACGATGCCAGACAGGCGAGACGTCCGATGATCCGGACACGACCACCACCACGCATTCGCCGCCTCGCCGTCCGCCTGACGCGATGCAGCCTAGCGCGAACTCGTAACGATTTGGTATCCGTCCCGCCAGCCGGACGTCAGAAATCGATGCAGCGTCCCTTGACGGTCCAGTCGCCGTAGCGCGTCGGCCTGGATTCCTTCGGGCCGCCGATTTCCGTCTCGCGCGGCTGCGCCTCGGCGATGTCTTCGGGTTCGGCCGGGGAGGGGGTGATCGGTTTGTCGCTCATCGCCAGCAGATGGTGACGCACCATGTCCGCCTCAATGCTGATCGGCCTGATGCTCGGACTGGGCGATGCGCTGTTCGGCGAGCTGCCGCCAGGGCGCGTCCTTGGGCGCCGCGTCGAGCGCCTGGCGGAACAGCGCCGCGGATTGCGCACTGACCCCGCCATCGGCGCGCGACTGCGCTTCCGCCGCCTGCATGGCGATCGCCGGATCGAAGCCCGCCAGCAGCGCCTGGCGCCAGGCCGCGGCGGCTTCGGCCCAGCGGCCGCGCGAGGCTTCCGCCTGGCCGAGCAGCAGATAGCCCTGGCGGGTTTCCGGCGCCGTGGGGTCGAGCCTGGCGAGGCCCTCGCGCAAGGTCGCGACCAGTTGATCGTCCTCGCGCTGCTTGCTGTCGGCCTCGGCGACGCGGTTCGCCAGCGGCTGCGCCGGCAGCGTCGGATGGCCGCCGATCGCATAGAGGGCGCCAGCCAGCAGCGGAATCGGCAGCAGCAGGAGCAGCAGACGGCCAGCGCCGGCCGGTGGCGCCGGCCGGACCGGGTCCTCGGCCACGTCGGCCGCCGCCAGCAGGCGGCGGTCGATCTCCAGCCTGGCGCCGAGATGCTCCGAGGAGTCGAGCAGCCCGTCGGCCTGGTCGCGTGACAGGGCGTCGCGCTGCGCCCGGTGCAGCGCCAGTGCTGGCGTGCGACGGTCCCTGGTGCGCAGCGTGCCGCGCAGCGCCAGGACGGTCGGCAGCAGCACCGCCACGCACAGCAGCAGGATCTCCAGCGCCAGGGCGAGTGTAGGGGCAAGTGTGGGCGCGAGTGTCGGGCCGAGCGACAGGCCGGGGGCGCCGTTCATGAGCCGCGCAGCAGGGCGGCCAGCCGTTCCTGCTCCCGCTGGTCGAGCGGCCGCGTCGCCGGCGCGGTGGCGCCGCGACGACGCCAGCCGAGCAGCGCCGCCAGCGCGCCGGCGAGAAGAGCCAGCACCGGCATCGCCCAGAGCAGCGCGGTGGTGGCGGAGAAGGCCGGGCGCAGCCGGACGAAGTCGCCGTAGCGGCTGACCATCCAGGCCATGATCTGGGCGTCGCTCTCGCCCCTGGCGACATGCACGCGAACCACGTGGCGCAGGTCGCGCGCCAGATCGGCGCCGCTATCCTCGATGCTCTCGTTCTGACAGACCAGGCAGCGCAACAGGCTGCCGATCTGCTCGGCGCGCTGCTCCTGGCGATGGTCCGGCAGCATCTCCGCCGGGTCGCTGACCGCCAGCGCCGACCAGGGAGCGGCGGCCAGCGCCAGGACCAGCGCCAGCATGACGACAATGCGGCGCCTCATCCGCCGAACCGCGCCACCAGGGGCATCAGCTCGGTGTCGATCACCGGCTGCGTCAGCCCGCCGGCCAGGTGCCAGGCGATCCGTCCGCCCGGCCGGATCAGGAAGCTCTCCGGCACGCCCGACACCCCCCAGTCGATCGCCGCCAGGCCGGGCCGGTCGGCGGCGATGCGCGCATAGGGCGCGCCGGTGCGGGCAACGAAGCCGGCCGCGTTGTCCGGCTGGTCCTTGTAGGCGATGCCCCAGATCGGCAGCTTCCGGCCCAGCTCGGCCAGCACCGGCGCCTCCTGCACGCAGGGAATGCACCAGGAGGCGAAGAAATTCACCAGCACCGGCCGGGTGATCGCGCGCAGGTCGGCCGACGAGAAGCCGGTGCCGGGCGCCTGCGCCGGCAGGTCGAACGCCGGTACCGTGCGGTCCAGCACCGGCGCATGGATGTCGTGCGGGTCGAACGAGCCGTGCCGCATGCCGGACAGCATCGCCCAGAAGCCGCCGCCGGCGGCCAGCGCCGCGCCGAACGGCAGCAGCGCCAGCACGCGCCGGCGCGCCAGCGCGGTCATTCGGCCGGCACCGGCAGGCGATGGCGGGCGCGGGTCGGGGCGCCCACCCTGATGCGCCGGTCGCTGAGCGACAGGCCGCCGCCGATCGCCATCACCAGCGCGCCGAGCCACATCCAGGGCGCCAGCACGTTGTCGTGCAGCCGCAGCACCGCGGTATGTCCGGCGCCGCTGCCGTGCTCGTCGCCCAACACCGCATAGAGGTCGGTGACCAGGTTGGTGTGGATCGCCACCTCGCTGGTGACCTGGCCCTGGCTGGCGAAATCGCGACGCGACGGATGCAGCACGGCGATCGGGCGTCCGTCTCGGGTGACGGCGATGGTGGCGACGCGCGCCGTGTAGTTCGGACCCCGTGCGTCGGCGAGCCCGGTCAGGGTCCAGCGATAGCCCGCCAGCGCGACCGACTCTCCCGTATGCACCGACACGATCGCATGCTCCGCCTGGCTCATGCCGGCCAGGCCGATGACGGTCACGCCGACCCCGGCATGCGCGATCGCGGCGCCGAGCGCCGCGCGCGGCAGCATCCTGGCGCGCCGCAGGCTGTCGCGGACCGGGATCCGGAAGAGCTGGGTCCGGCTGGCGAGATCGGCGGCGGCGCCGGCGATCACCCAGACCGCGAACCCGAAGGCGAGGATCGGCAGCAGGCCCTTGATGCCGAACGCCGACCAGCCCCAGGCGAGAGCGGCCAGCACCGCCGCCCACCACAGCCGGCTGATCACCGGCGCCAGCCGCGCCCGCTTCCAGGGCAGCATCGGCCCGATCGCCATCGCCGCGAAGATCGGCAGCGCCATCGGCACTGCGGTGGCGTCGAAGAACGGCTTGCCGACCGAGATCGCCTGGCCGAACAGCAGGCTGGCGAAGGGCGGATACAGCGTTCCTGTCAGCACCACGGCGCAGATCGCGCACAGGAGGATGTTGTTCAGCACCAGCGCGCCCTCGCGCGACAGCGGCGCGAACAGACCGCCGGCGGTCAGCGTATGCACCCTGAGCGCGAACAGCAGCAGCGCGCCGCCGATCACCAGCCCGAGCAGGCCGAGGATGAACACGCCGCGGGTCGGGTCGTTGGCGAAGGCATGCACCGAGTTCAGGATGCCGGACCGGACCAGGAAGGTGCCGGAGAGCGACAGCGAGAAGGTGCCGATCGCCAGCAGCACGGTCCAGATCTTCAGCGATTCGCGCTTCTCGACCACGATCGCCGAATGCAGCAGCGCGGTACCGGTCAGCCAGGGCAGCAGCGACGCGTTCTCGACCGGGTCCCAGAACCAGTAGCCGCCCCAGCCGAGCACGTAGTACGACCACCACGAGCCGAGCGCGATGCCGCAGGTCAGGAAGCACCAGGCGGCGACGGTCCAGGGCCGCACCCAGCGGCCCCATGCGGCATCGACCCTGCCTTCCAGCAGGGCGGCGACGGCGAACGCGAACGGCACCGCGAAACCGACATAGCCGGTGTAGAGAATCGGCGGATGGAAGGCGAGGCCGGGATCCTGCAGCAGCGGGTTCATGCCGTGCCCGTCCATCGGCGCCGGCCAGACCCGGTCGAACGGGTTCGAGGTCAGCAGGCAGAACAGCTCGAAGCCGCAGGCGGTGCCGCCGAGGATCGCCAGCACCCGCGCATGCAGCGAGGTGGGCAGTCCGCGCCCGAACCACGCCACCGCGGCGCCGCAGATCCCCAGGATCAGCGACCAGAGCAGCACCGAGCCCTCGTGGTTGCCCCAGATTCCGGTGAGTTTATAAAGCAGCGGCTTCGCCACCGCACTGTTCTCGGCGATGTTGCGCACCGAGAAATCGTCGCCGACCGCGGCCGCCGCCAGGCAGACGAACGCCAGCGCCAGGCAGGCCAGTTGGCCCCAGGCGAGCGCCGGCGCGGTGGCCATCAGGCGCGGATCGCCGCGTTGCGCGCCCAGTAGCGGCAGCGCGAACTGCGCCAGCGCCAGGCACGCGGCGAGTGCCAGGGCGACCCGCCCGAGCTCGGGGCTCAGCAGAAGCGAGAGAAACAGCGCGCCAGGCATCGGCCGATCTCTAGCTGCCGCGCACGGAGGCGGCGGTCATGCCGTTCCAGCTCGCCGCCGAGGGCGGCTTGCCGAAGCGCGGGTCCCAGCGGCCGGATTTCTTCAGCGCCGCGGCGACCTCCTTGGGCATGTAGGTCTCGTCGTGCTTGGCCAGCACCTCCTCGGCGCCGAAGCTGCCGTCGGCGCGCATCGCGCCCAGCGCCACCACGCTCTGACCCTCGCGGAACAGGTCCGGCAGGATGCCGACATAGCGCACCGGCACCGCGCTCTGCCCGTCGGTCACCGAGAAGCTGACCGACGGCTCCTTGCCGTCGGCCCGGACCTCGTGCAGCGAGCCGGCGACCACCATGCCGCCGAGACGGATGGTGCGTCCGGGCGCCGGCGGGCTGGCCAGGACCTGCGACGGCGCCATGAAGAACACGATATTGGCGCTGAACGCCTGCAGGGTCAGCAGCGTCGCGCCGCTGAAGCCGAGCATGCAGCCGCCGACCAGCCAGAGCCGTCGCGACTTGCGGGTCATGCGGAACGCCTCGGCCGGCGGTCCAGCGCGGCGAGCCGGCGCCGGGCGCGGGACAGGCGGACCGCCGCCGCGACCGACAGGAACGAAGCGGTCGCCAGCGTCGCCGCATAGGCGCCGAGGATGAACGGCCAGTGGGTCATCGACAGCAGGATCATCGCGCCGCTCCGGTTCCTGCCAGCAGCAATTGGCGGGTGCGGGTCTCCATCACCGCCGCGCGCAGCCGGGCATTGACGATCGCGGCGAAGCCGAAGGTGAAGCCCAGCGTGCAGACCAGCAGCGGCCAGAGGATCGTCAGCGACATGGTCGGCGCGCCGGTCAGGGTGATGCTGTCCGGCTGATGCAGCGTGTTCCACCATTGCACGCTGAACTTGATGATCGGCAGGTCCACCGCGCCGGCCAGCGCCAGGATCGCGGCGGCGCGGGCGCCGCGAGCCGGATCGTCGAACGCGCGCACCAGCGCGACATGGCCGAGATAGAGGAAGAACAGCACCAGCACCGAGGTCAGCCGCGCATCCCAGACCCACCAGGCGCCCCACATCGGCCGGCCCCACAGCGAGCCGGAGACCAGGCAGAGCCCGGTGATGCAGGCGCCGACCGGGCCGATCTCCGCCGCGGCGAGATCGGCCAGACGATGCCGCCAGACCAGCGACAGCAGGCCGCAGACGGCCAGTCCGGCATAGCCGAGCGAGGCCAGCCAGGCGGCCGGGACGTGGACATACATGATGCGGACGGTGTCGCCCTGCTGCCAGTCGGCCGGAGAGAAGAACAGGCCCCAGACGATGCCGATCGTGGTCAGCAGCAGCGCCGGCCAGGTCAGGAAGGGCTGGATTCTGTCGCCGAGGCGAAGATACCGGCCGGGGTTGGCGTACCGATGCAGCAGCCCGGCGATCCGCCCGGCCGGCGGCGGACCGGCGACCGCCTCGATCGCGGCGCTCCCCGACGAGACGGTTCCGGACGACAGATCTGCGAACGGAGCGACATGCAACGCGTCAACCCTCCTGGACCGGGCTGCTTCGGCATGGCAGCTCTTCCTGGTTTCGCAGCCTACACCCACTGTTCCGCGGAAGACCATACAGGCCGTCGGAACCGTCGCGACATCGAAACGGACTAGTCAGAAGAGGCCTCGAATGCTGTTCTCGATCCACTGCATCGACCGCGCCGGCGGATCCGCCGTCCGGAGTGCGACGCGCGCCACCCATCTCGCCTATCTCGACGCCCAGGCCGCGTCGCTGGTCCATGTCGGGCCGCTGCTCGATCCGCACGGCGCGCCGTGCGGCAGCCTGCTGGTGGTGGACGTGTCGGATCGCGCGGCGGCGGAGCGGCTCGCCGCCGGCGACCCTTATGCGATCGCCGGGCTGTTCGAGACCGTGCTCATCCACGGCCATCGCGTGGTGTTCCGCGACGGCGCGCGGGTGGCCTGATCCGATGGCGCACTGGCTGATGAAATCCGAGCCCGACGCGTTCTCCTGGAGCCAGCAGGTGGAGAACGGGGTCGAGCCCTGGACCGGCGTGCGCAGCCACCAGGCGAAGCGGAACCTGCAAGCGATGCATCGCGGCGACCGCGCCTTCTTCTACCATTCCAACATCGGCAAGGAGATCGTCGGGATCGTCGAGGTGGTCCGGGAAGCCTATCCCGATCCGAGTGCCGAGACCGGCGACTGGGTGTGCGTGGATGTGCGGGCGGTCGCGCCGCTGCCCAGGCCGGTCACGCTCGCCGCGATCAAGGCGGACGCGGCGTTCGCCGATCTCGCCCTGGTCCGCCAGTCCAGGCTGTCCGTGGTCCCGGTCTCGGACCCGCACTGGAAGGCGCTCTGCGCGCTGGGCGGGGCCGAAGCCTGACGCGATCGCCCAGGATCCCGCCCAAGACTCCTCTCTGGGTCAGGGGGCGCCGTCGGTGCCCTGCGCCATGACGTTGGTGGTGCCGCGGCCCGGCTGGCCGGCATAGGTCGTGTAGGTCGCCGCCGAATCGTAGGGCGGTGTGACCGGGGCGAAGATCACCCCGTCATAGCCGGCGACGTCGAACAGCGGATGACGGCTGCCGGTGCCGATCGTCTGCTGCGCCTCGCCGCCCGGCAGGCCGGGACCGCGGAAGCGAATCGCCGCCTGGCTCTGCGCCGAGCCGTACACCGCGGTCGGCGCGACGGTGTAGCTCGCCCCGCTGCCGCCCTGGCCGCCGCCCTGGCCGCCGTTTTGTGCCATCGCCTGCACCGAACCCAGCGACGAACCCGCCAGAATCGCCGAGACCGCTCCTAAGACCGGCAACAAATCGTTAAACTTCATTGTCCATGCTCCAATCTGTCGCGATAACGGTTCAAACGCGCGACAGTGCCGCGATGCGACATCCTCGCACGACTCCTCACGACATCGTTAGAGGGGCGGTACGAGATGGAGCGGCTGGGCATCGGTGTGCCCGGGGGCGTACTCGGGTGCGTAGTCGGGGACGTGCCCGGAACGGAGGGAACGATCATGACGCCGGACAGACCGGGCCTAACCGTAGGCGCCCGGATCAGGACGCTGCGACGGGCGCGTGGCCTGACACAGGACCGGCTCGCGGACAGCACCGGCGTCTCGCGCAGCGCGGTGGCGCAGTGGGAAGGCGACCGGGCCGGGCACAGCGCCGGCATGCTGCGCAGGATCGCCGAGGCGCTCGGCGTTTCCGTCGGCCTGCTGCGCGACGGCTGGGACGGCGATCCGGGCGATGCGCCGCTCACCCCGCAGGAAACGGCGCTGCTGCAGCTCTATCGTCACTGCAGCCCGGAGGACCGTTCGGTGCTGATGCATGTCGCCGAGAAGATCGCCGCGTCCAGCGAGGCCGGCTGACGCGGACCCCGCCTTTCATGATCGGCCTTCCACGATCGGCGGGGCGGACGTGCAGCCGATCCGGCGATGCCGCGTTAGGGCGGGGTCACACGTCCGCAGGAGACCCCGATGAGCACAGACACTGGAAGCGCGTTGTCGAACCCCGGCCTCGGGGCGGGACTCGGTTCCGTTGGTCTGAGCGCGTCAGCACGCGGCGAGCTGCAGAGCGTCCTCGAGCAGCTCGAATCCGGCCGGGGCGTCCTGGTGCGGCTGGCCGACTTGATGGGCGGCGCGGTCGGGCAGGCGGCGCGACTCGGCTTTCGCGGCATCGGCATGGCGCCCGGTCTGCAGGACAAGCTGCGCGGCGTCGCCGAGAGCGCGATCAGCCGCGCCTTCGACATCGCCGTGCTCGGGCTGAAGCAGCCGGTCCGGGTCGATCCGGGAACCTCCGTCGCGCGGCGTGGCGCGCTGCGCGGTCACGTCGGCCAGGGCGCGGTCGCCGTCTCCGGCGCGATCGGCGGGTTCGCCGGCCTGACCGGGCTGATCCCGGATATCGGCTTCACCACCCTGACCATCATGCGCGAGATCGCCACCATCGCCCGCGAGGAGGGCGAGGATCTCTCGACCGCCGATGCGCGCCGCGCCTGCCTCGAAGTGTTCGCGCTGCGGCCGTTCGTGCGGTCGGAGGGAGAGAGCGAGCTCGGCTTCTTCTCCGCGCGCGCCGTGCTGCGCGGCCGCCCGGTGGTGATGCTGCTCTCCGAGGTGGCGTCGCATTACGGGCTGGCGCTGTCGCGCAAGGTGGCGCTGCAGATGATGCCGGTGGCCGGCGCGCTGTGCGGCGCGGCGCTGAACGCGGCGTTCCTCGGCCATTACCGGTCGCTGGCGCGGGCGCATTTCACCATCCGGCGTCTGGAGCGGGCGCACGGCCATGGCGTCCAGGAAGCGGTCAACTCGATTCGCGACGCCCTCGCCGAACGGGTCGCCACGACCTGATCCGAACGGCGCGATCCGGGCGGCCGGCGGAGGGCCGGCTCAGCCCGGCCGCCGCACCAGGCTGATCAGCGCGGCGATCAGGGCCAGCGCCAGATACAGCAGCGCCATCCTGAACCCCAGCCGATGCACGAGATGCGGCATCAGCCATCCCAGCGCGGCGGCTCCGGCCGCGAACGCGGTGAACACGCCGGTCATCTCCATGACCGGCTCCACCAGCGGCGTCCGGGTGGCGTTGGGGCCTGGTCAGGCATCGTCGGTCTGTTTCCCGTCATGGCGGGCAGGTGGTAGCACACGTCTCGCACGCCCGCGCATCGGCTCCCGGGTCCTTCACCGGCGGCCAGCACCCGGTCATCATGACGTCATGCCGCCCGACGCGATCGCCCTGACCGAAGAGATGCTGCTGCGGGCCTATCGCATCGGCATCTTTCCGATGGCCGCCAGTCGCGACGACCCGACCCTCTCCTGGTACGATCCGGATCGTCGCGGCGTGCTGCCGCTGGACCGCTTCCACCTGCCGCGCCGGCTGCTGCGCACGGTGCGCTCCGGGCCGTACCGGGTGACGGCGGACACCGACTTCGCCTCGGTGATCGCCGCCTGCGCGGAAAGCGCACCCGGGCGGGAGGAGAGCTGGATCAACCGCGACATCGCCACCCTGTTCGGCGGGCTGCACCAGGCCGGGCACGCGCACAGCGTCGAATGCTGGCTCGGCGACTCGCTGGCCGGCGGGCTCTACGGCCTGGCGATCGGCCGCGCCTTCTTCGGCGAGAGCATGTTCAGCAGGGCGCGCGATGCCTCCAAGGTCGCGCTGGTGCATCTGGTCGCCAGGTTGCGGCTGGGCGGCTACACGCTGCTGGACACGCAGTTCATCACCGGCCACCTGACCCAGTTCGGCGCCACGGAAATCTCCCGGCGCGCCTACCAGCGTCAGCTCGGCGCCGCCGTCGCCGGGCCCGGGCGCTGGATCGCCGCGCCGGACCCGGTCTCGCTGGCCGAGGCGATCACGGAACTCGCGGCGGCCGCGCGGTCTTGATCATGGCAGAGAGGAAAGCAGAACGATGACAAGAACCCGGGCTCCCTCGACACCCTCACCACTCCATTTCGGTCCGATCGGCCTCCTCGCGGCCGGCCTGCTGATCGCGTCGCCCGGCCTGGCCGATGCCGCGGCACCGCCGCTGATGCCGACGCGGGACGTCACCGTGGTCTATGCCGTGCAGCCGGATGGCGCGCCGCAACCGCAGCGCGTGACGGTGTATTTCCAGGGCGGCGGCGGCCTGATGCGGATCGACGGTCCGCCGGCGCCGGACGGTTCGAGCAGCGGCGACATGGTGATGAACCGGGCGGCCAGGACCATGGTGGTGGTGTTGAACCAGCCGCGCATCTTCATGGACGTTCCGGAGAACGAGGAGGTGCGGTCGCCGTTCGTGCTCGATGCGTCGATGCAGTTCACCCCCACCGGGACCGGCAGCGTCGCCGGGCTGGCATGCCAGAATTATGCGATCGTGATGGGAAGCGGCAAGGCGCAGGCCTGCGTCACCGCCGACGGCGTGGTGCTGAGCGAGAGCGGCGTCGATGGCCAGGGCAATCGCGGCAGCCTGTCCGCCCTGTCGGTGCGCTACGCCACGCTCGACCCCGCTCTGTTCGCGCCGCCGCCCGGGTTCCAGCGCGCCGCGCATCCGGCGCAGATGGGCCCGCCGGGCGCGTCCGCCGATCCGGACGGCCCGATGCTGAGCGGGCCCCAGGCTGGACCCCCGGCCGCCGGACCCCAGGCGGGGCCTCAAGCGGGGCCAGCCGGCGGACAATGAGCGCTGCGATGCGCTGCCGCGTCGCAGTGTTTCTGCTCGGTGTCGCCGCGCCGGCCATGGCGGCTGTCGCGGCGCACGCGGAGCCGAATCCGTTCGCATCGCCGCAGCACGACGCCGACATTACCTATGCGATCCCGACCTATGCGATCCCTGGCGCGGCGGCGACGGCTCATCAGGGACAGCCGCAGATCGCCGGCCTGACGCAGCGGCTGCGGGTGCAGGCCGCGACCGGGTTGCAGCGGATCGATCCGCCGAGCGCCGGCGCCTACATGGTCACCGACGGCCATACCGGCCGGATGCTGGTGATCCAGCCGCAGCGCAGGAGCGCCACCCTGGTGCCGTCGCAGGGCGGCCGCCTGCCGCCGCTCGGCGAGCGCGCGACCGGGACCTACCAGCGCCTCGGCCTGCGCACCGTCGGCGGCGCTGCCTGCACGGACTGGCGCACCCGCGACGAGACCGGCCAGGACAGCGTGGTCTGCCTGACCGATGACGGGATGCTGCTGCAGGTGGTGCAGGATGGCCGGATCCGCGCCCAGGCGGTCCGGCTCGACCGGTCGCCGCAGCCGGATTCCCTGTTCGCGATCCCCGCCGGGTTCAGCCTGATCCAGGCGGCGCCCCAGGCAGAGCCCAAGGCGGCACGCTGACACGATTTGTCGCATCGCCGCCCTGGCGATGCCGACAAATTGCCACGCTGGCCCGGCACGGTGCTTCGCATGACCCCGTTCCCGCGATGCGTCCGGGGGGAGAGACGCAACCCGGCAGGATCGGGTCCGTTTCCTCCAGGCGTGTCGCCCTCAAGGACCAGACTCATGCGATCCAGACTCTCCCAGATGCTCGCCATCCCCGTCCTGACCGCCGGCCTCGCCGTCGCGGCCGCCCCGGGCGCGCAGGCGCAGTGGCATCACGGCTATGGCGGCTATCATGGCGGTTATCACGGTGGTTGGCATCGTGGCGGCGGCCACGGCGGAGCGCTGCTCGGCGGCCTCGCCGCGGGCGCAGTGCTCGGCGCGGTCGGCGCCAGCCTGGCGGGCGGCTATGGCGGCGGCTATGCCGCGCCGCCGCCGCCGCCGGTGGTCTATGCGCAGCCGCCGGTGGTGTATGCCGCCCCGCCGCCGCCGGTGGTCTACGCCGCTCCGCCGCAGCCCGGATACTACCAGCCGTACTGACGGTTTCTACGATCCCGGCGGCCGTCCCGACAGGGCGGCCGCCGCCTTGAGCACCTCCGCCGCATGGCCGGGGACCTTGACCTTGCGCCAGACCCTGGCGATCCGGCCATCCGCGCCCACCAGGAAGGTCGAGCGGTCGATGCCCATGTAGGTCCGGCCATACATCGATTTTTCCACCCAACTGCCATAGGCGGCGACCACCTCGCCCTCCAGGTCGGTGGCGAGCGGAAAGGTCAGCCCGGCCTTCTTGGCGAATTTCTCGATCGCAGCGACCGGATCCCGCGACAGGCCGATCACCGTCGGCGCGGTCTTGCCGAGCGCCGCCAGCGCCGCCTCGAAATCCTGCGCTTCCTTGGTGCAGCCGGTCGTGTCGGCCTTGGGATAGAAATACAGCACGAACGGCTTGCCGGAGAGTCCGGCCAGCGACACGCGCCCGCCGCCGGTCGCCGGCAGGTCGAAGTTCGGCGCCGGATCGCCTTCCTGTGGAATGACTTGGGTCTGTTCCGTCATGAGGCGCTCTCCTGGTCGGGTATTGGGGTGCCCGTCACGCCGGGCGCGGGCGCCGGAAGCCTGGCGGGCAGCGGGCCGATCAGGCGCTCGAACGACGCCCTGACCCTGTGCGCCATCGCGTCGCACGATGCCGCCAGACCGTCCAGCCCGTCCGCGCGGGCAGCGTCGCCGCCAAGCCCCGACAGCAGCGCCTCGATCGACGCCGGCGGCAGCGCGCGCGCGAGCGAGGGCGGTGTCGCCGTCCCCAGCAGGATGCGCAACTGGCTCTGCAGCGCGCGCCAGAACCGGTCCGCCGCGATCAGCCTCCGTGCCTCGGCGGGGGCGAGCAGGCCGGCGCGCGCCAGCCGGCGGAGGGCGATCCGGGTGGTCGGGTGACGCACCGACGCATCGGCGCTCGCGAGTTGCAGCAGTTGGGCGATGAACTCGACCTCCAGCAGCCCGCCATCGCGCAGCTTCACGTCCCACGGCCCGCGTGGCGGCAGGTCGCGCGCCACCCTGGCCCGCATCGACGCCGCGTCCTCACGCAGCGACCGCGGCGTATTCGTCGGACCCAGCGTCAGCGCCGCGTCGATCGCCGCCTTCACCGTCCGTCTCAGCCCGGCCGGACCGGCCACCACCCTGGCGCGCGACAGCGCCATCCGCTCCCAGGTCCAGCTCGTCTCGCGGTGATAGCGCCGGAACGCGGCGAGCGAGACCGCGACCGGTCCCTTGCTGCCGGACGGCCGCAGACGCATGTCGAGCGCATAGAGCGGCCCCTCCACCCCGGGAGCGCTGAGCGCCGCGATCAGCGCATGCGCCAGGCGGGTGAAATAGACGCTGGGCGGCACCGAGCGCGCCGACCGGTCGCGATCGGACGCGCCCGCCTGCACGCTCTCCGCCACCGTCTCCGGATGGTCGTAGATCAGCATCAGGTCGAGGTCCGAGCCGGCCATCATCTCCCGCGATCCCGCCTTGCCGAGCGCCACCACGCTCATCGCGCCGCCCGGTACGATGCCGTAGCGGCGGCGATGGTCGGACTGCACCTGGCGCATCATGTGCACGATGACGTGCTCGGCGAGCGCGGTGCGCGCGGTGCCGGCCGCGTCGACCCCCAGCGCGCCGTCGAGCTGGGCGACCGATAGCCGGAACTCCTCGCCGCGCACCAGATGACGGGCGATGCGGATCGCCTCCTCGATCCCCGAGGCGCCGCGCATCTGCCGATCGAGGTTGCGCAGCACCGCACGGTTGGCGGGTCCGTGCGCCTCCGCCTCAAGCAACCCGTCCAGCGCCTCCGGCACCGCCGCCAGATGGTCGCCGAGCGCAGGCGAGGCGCCGAGGATGGCGGCGATTCGCTCGAGCAGCGACGGCTGGCGCTCGAACAGCGACAGCAACTGCACGCCGGCGGTCTGTCGCGACAGCAGCGCATCGAAGCGGACCAGCACCGCGAGCGGGTCGCGCTGCGTCCCCAGCGCAGCGAGCAGGGAGGGCGTCAGCCGGTCCAGCAGCGTCCTCGCCCTGGGCTCGCGCAGCGCCCGGTAGCGGTCGGTCTGCCAGGCGCGCAGGATCTCCAGCGCCCGCGGTCCGGCCGGGAAGCCGAGCGCCTCCAGCTTGGCCTGTGCGTCGTCCGCGTCGAGCTCGAAGCGGTCGGACAAGACGGTCTCGCCGAACGGCAGGTCCTGGCGGCCGATCGGGCTGCGCACCATCGCCTCGAAGCGGCGTCGGGTGCGGCGCAGTTCCGGCAGCAGCGACCTGGCAAGCTGATCGCCGTTCGCCGCCCCCATGAACACGGCGAAATCCTCAAACCGTTCCCGGCTGCGCGGCAGCTCGTGGGTCTGGCGGTCGTCCTGCATCTGCAGCCGGTGCTCGATGCCGCGCAGCCTGGCATAGGTCGCCGACAGCGACGCGGCGGTGTCGCGACGCAGATGCGCCGCCCCGGCCAGCTTCGACAGCGCGCCGAGCGTGGTCGGGTCGCGCAGGTCCGGTGCGCGCCCGGCCCACACGAGCTGCAGGGTCTGCGCGATGAACTCGATCTCGCGAATGCCGCCATGGCCCAGCTTGACGTCGTGCCCCAGCAGCGCACCGACCGGATCGTCGGGAAGCTGCGCGTCGAACGTCCTGGCCGGGGCGGGCTTGTTGCGGTCGATCCGGCGTTTCATCGCGTGGATGTCCTCGATCGCCGCGAAATCCAGATGCCGGCGCCAGATGAACGGCCGGATCGTCTCCAGGAACCGCTCGCCCGCCTCCAGGTCGCCGGCGACCGGCCGCGCCTTGGTCATCGCCGCCCGTTCCCAGGTCTGGCCGTAGCTCTCGTAGTAGGTGATCGCGGCCGGCAGCGACACGGCGGGCGGCGTGGTGCCTGGATCGGGGCGCAGCCTGAGATCGGTGCGGAACACGTAGCCGTCCTGATCGCGCGCCTCCATCAGCGACACCAGGCCGGTGGCGATCCGCGCGAAGCTGCGGCCGGGATCGGCGATGCCGGCATGCATCGCCGGATCGAACAGCAGCACCAGGTCGATGTCGCTCGAATAGTTCAGCTCGCGGGCGCCGAGCTTGCCCATGCCCAGCACGATCAGGCCGGAGCCGCGCTCCGGCCGCTTCGGGTCCGCCAGCCTGATCTGCCCGCTGCGGTGCGCCTCGCTCAGCAGATGCGACACCGAGACCCTGAGCGCCGCCTCCGCCAGCAGCGACAGCGCGCCGGTGACCTGGGCCAGGCTCCAGAGCCCGCCCAGATCGGCGATCGCCGTGACCAGCGCCACCTGGCGCTTGGCCTGCCGCAGCGCGGAGGCGATATCCGCGCGCGGCGTGTCGGGATGCAGGCCGCGCAGCCGGCGCAGGACCGCCGGCAGCACCCGGTTCGGGCCCTGCCGCACCAGCCTGGTCAACAGCGCGTGCTCGCGCCGGGCGAGATCGGACAGATAGCGGCTGTTGCCGCCGAGACACGCGATCAGATTGCAGCGGGCGCTGCGGGCCTCGTCCCTGGTGTTGCCGTCCAGATCGAGGGTTTCCGCAAGTTCGTCGTGCAGCAGCGACGCCGCCGCCCGGTCGGCCGGCAGCGGCCAGGACGCTGGCAGACGGAAACCGGTCATTGTCCTCCCCCGCGTTGGACGGCACGGTGGGTCGGTGAGAAGGACCGGTCAAGCTCCTGCCGCGGCGCGGCCGGACATGGAAGCGGCGCATGCCCGGTCCGGCAGGCCGGTGCTGTGGTTCGCGCTGCGCGTGCTCCTGGCGGTGCCGGTGCTGGGTGTGCTGGCGGCGCTCGGCCTGGCGTTGCGCCTGTCGGCCGGGCCAGTCGAGATCGGCGCGCTCGCGCACCGGCTGGCGCCTCCGGCGATCGACGGCGCCCCGCTCGGCTTCGGCAAGGTCTGGCTCGGCTGGCAGGGCCTGCGCCACGGGCTGGACGCCCCGCTCACCCTCGTCGCGCGCGACATCGCGCTGCGCCGGCCCGGCGGCCAGGCGGCGGACCGGATCGACGACATGGAACTCGCGCTCGCCCTGCCGGCTCTGCTGGCTGGCCGCCTGTCGGTCGAGCGCGCCAGGATCGACGGCGCCTCCCTGACCCTGGAACGCGGCATGGACGGGACGCTGCGGCTGCAGGGCACGGCGCCGCGAGACTCCAAGACCCCCGCCGGCGGTGGCCGGTGGATCCGCTTCGACCGTCTGCACTCGCTCGATATCGACCGGCTTGCGGTCAGCGTGCGCGACGATTCGCTCGGCCGGGTCTGGACGCTGGACGTCTCCGGAGCAGCCTTGCGGCAGGAGGCCGGCCTCGTCGGCGGCCATCTCGCCGCGCGCCTGTCGGTCGACGGCAGGAGCATTCCTCTCGACGCACGCAGCGCGGCGATACCGGGCGGGCTGTCCTGGCACGTCTCCAGCGCGCCCCTGGTGCCGGCCGATTTTTCCGGCCTGCTGCCGGCGCTCGCCCCGCTCTCTGCCGTCGCCCTGCCGGTGACGCCGTCGGTGACGCTGCGCTTCGCCGCCGGGTCGCGCATGCCGCGCTCCGCCACCCTCGCCGTGTCGGTGGGCGCGGGCGCGCTGTCGGTCGGCGGCGGGACGCTGCCGGTCGCCTCCGGCACGGCGACAATCGAGGCGACTCCGGCCGGCGCCGACGGTGTGGCCCTGACGGTGCGACAGGCGCGGCTGGCCCTGGCCGCGCCGAACGGCAGCGGCGAGGCGGCGCCGGTCTTCAGCGCCGGCGGCACAGTGTCGCTCGACCACCTGGCCGCGCCGCGGCGGATCCGTGCCGCGCTGACCGTGGACAGCGCCAGGATCGGCTTCGCCGGCCTGGAGCGCTACTGGCCGGCGCGGATCGCGCCGGGTGCCAGACGCTGGATCGTTGCCAACATCACCGCCGGACAGGCGACGGCGCTGCATGTCGAGACCGGCCTGTCGGGAGACGAGGGCTGGTCGTCGCTGACAGAGGCCGGCCGGACCGGCGGGTTCGACGCCAGCGGCCTGGTGATGGCGTGGCTGCGGCCGATGCCGCCGCTGCGCGACATGCAGGTGCATCTGACGTTCCAGGACACCGATGCGGTGCTGGTCGCCTGCTCGCAGGCGACC
>CAIMSN010000102.1 GCA_903844135.1 uncultured Rhodospirillales bacterium
AGCACCGGAACGCCCACCAGCTTGGCCTTCGGTTCCGGCTCGACATGGATGCTGATGACCGCCTCGCCGAGACGCTCGCGCAGCGCCGCCTCGATGCGGTCGCAGATCTCGTGCGAGGCCTGCACCGTCATCTGGCCCGGCACCACCAGATGGAACTCGACGAACGACACGCTGCCGGCGGTGCGGGTGCGCACGTCGTGTGCCTCGATGGCCCCGTCGGCATTCTCCGAAATGATCCGGCGCAGCGTGGTGAGCAGGGTCGGATCGGCGATCTCGTCCATCAGGCCGCCGACCGATTCGCGCAGCATGCGGTAGCCCGCCCCGAGGATGTTGAGCGCGACCAGCCCGGCGACCAGCGCATCCAGCCGCAGCCAGCCGGTCAGCGGCACCAGCGCGAACCCGATCAGCACCCCGCCGGTGGTCCAGACGTCGGTCATGATGTGCCGGCCGCCGGCGAGCAGCGCCGGCGACTTCCAGCGCCGTCCCGAGCGCAGCAGCACCAGCGCCCAGCACAGGTTGATGGCGCCGGCGGCGGCGTTCAGCCCGATGCCGACGAACGGCGAGTCCGGCGCGTGCGGCGTCTCCCAGCCCCGCCACGCCTCGCGCAGGATCGCCGCCGAGGTCGCCAGCACCAGCGCGCCCTCGACCACGGCGCTGAGATATTCCGCCTTGTGATGGCCGTAAGGGTGGTTGGCGTCCGGCGGCAGCTCGCTGAACCAGAGCGCGGTCAGCGCGCCGATCGCGGCGACGACGTTGATGACGGTCTCGAGCGCGTCGGAATACAGCGCCACGCTGCCGGTGAGCAGGTAGGCGCCGGTCTTCATGCCCAGCACGACCAGGCTGACGACGAGGCTGCCCCAGCCCAACCTCAGTGCGCGGCTCATGCGTGACGCGGACGCCGTCCGCCTTCCGTCCTCGCGCCCATGCGCCTCTCTTCCGGCCTCGACCAGGGTTCTGCTAGGCGATCGGCCGGGCGCGCGCAACGAATCCGGCGGGGCCGCGCCGACCGGGGCGGTCAGGGTGCCCGCGCCGGCGGCGTCACGGGGTCGGCGCGGATCACCGCGTCGCCGGAGGCCGGCTGGATGAAGAGCCGGCGCCGCGCATAGGAGATGAACACCCGGTTATGGCGCAGGAAGTCGAAGCCGAGGATGGTCTTGCCGCTCTCGAGCCCGGCCACGTCGAAGCGGAAATTGTCGAGCCGCTCGTCGCCGACCTCCAGGCTGCGGAACTGGTGCAGCCTGGCCTTCACGACGGTGCGATCGATGCCGCCCACGCTGACGGCCTGGTCGGCGGCCAGATCAGCGTCGGTCACCCCGGCCCTCGCCGCGTCCAGCCGGCCGATCGTCGTGCGCGTCGCGCCGGAGTCGAGGATCGCGTCCACCGATACCCCGTTCAGCCTTACCGTCACCACGATTTCCGAGCCCTCGAACCGGAACGGCAGCTCGAAGAAGGGTGGATCGAACGGCTTGACGCCGTCGCCGCAGCCGACCGGCTGGTAGAGCCCGAAATGGCCGCCCGGCACGTCGAGGTCGACGTCGTAATTCTGCAGGAAGTCGGTTCCGAACAGGCCAAGCACCGGGATGCCCGAGCTGGCCTTCAACGGCAGGTCGATCACCGGAAGGTCCTGCGGCGACGCAATGCCATGGCCAAGGCCGAGCTTGCGTACCCGCACCACGCTGGCGAAGGTGGTGCCGCCGATACCGATCAACGGCATGTAGTGCGTGTCCGGGCCGGGCCGCAGGTCGAACCGGTCGGCCGCGCCCTGGGTGACGCTGGAGATGAACGTGCCGGTATCGATGTAGAGAATCACCGGCTGGCCGGCGAGACTCGCCTCGACCGCGACGCGGCGGTCGATCGGCAGCAGACGCAGGTTCGCCGCGGTCTCGACCTTGCAGGCTTGCTGGCCCGGATCGGCGCAGCCGGCCAGGGCGAGCAGAAGCGTCGCGACGAGGCCGAAGCGACCGGACAGGGGAGGCAGGATGCGCATCGTGCGGGGTCCGGAGCGAAGGCCAGACCCGAGCAATGCAAATTTCTGTCGATGCCGCAACAAGCGGACCCGGGATTTGGCCCGGTGGCGTCGCGCTGGGTCAGGATAGGAGGTGCACGGCGTGGTGGAGCTGAGGGGAATCGAACCCCTGACCTCCTCATTGCGAACGAGGCGCTCTCCCAACTGAGCTACAGCCCCGCCGTGCAGGCGGCGGAAAATAGACGAGGCGGACCCCGAGTCAAGGGCACCGCCGGCGCCGGTCGCGTGTTGCACGGCACCGGCGGCGTCGGTAGCGTGCGCGCCCATCGCGTTACGAGGACCCTGCCGTGATCACGGCCATCTTTTCCCTGCTCTTCCTGGTCATCCAGCTCTACGTCTATGTCCTGCTGGCTTCCTGCGTGTTCAGCCTGCTCTACGCCTTCAACGTGGTCGACAGCCGCAACCGTTTCGTCCGCAATGTCGGAGAGTTCCTGTATCGGGTCACCGAGCCGGTGCTGGCACCGGTGCGTCGCGTGCTGCCGCAGTTCGGCAACGTCGATCTGAGCCCGCTGGTGCTGCTGCTGGTGGTGCAGTACCTGCTGATGCCGTTCCTGCGCACCATCGAGATCGCGCTGCTCACCCATACCGCGCCGCAATTCCTGTCGTGACCGTTGCGGTCCTGATCCCGTGTTACAATGAGGCGGTGGCGATCGCCCAGGTGGTGCGGGATTTCCGCGCAGCACTCCCCGACGCCACGGTCTACGTCTACGACAACAACTCGACCGACGGCACGCGGGCGATCGCGCGCGCCGCCGGCGCGGTGGTGCGGCTGGAGACGCTGCAGGGCAAGGGCCACGTGGTGCGGCGCATGTTCGCCGACATCGACGCCGACCTTTACATTCTGGTCGACGGCGACGGCACCTACGAGGCGCAGGCCGCTCCGGCGCTGATCGCCCGGCTGCGCCAGGGCGGGCTCGACATGGTCAACGCCTCGCGAGTCACCGATCGCACCGCCGCCTACCGGCGCGGCCACGTGCTGGGCAATCGCGTGCTGACCGGCCTGGTGACCACCATCTTCGGCAAGCGCCTGACCGACATGCTGTCCGGCTACCGCGTGTTCTCGCGCCGGTTCGTCAAATCCTTCCCCGCGCTGTCGGCGGGGTTCGAGACCGAGACCGAGCTCACCGTGCATGCGCTGGAACTGCGCATGCCGATCGGCGAGATGCCGACGCGCTACATCGAGCGCGCCGAGGGCTCGACCTCGAAACTGCGCACCTATCGCGACGGGTTCCGCATCCTGCGCACCATCGTCGTGCTGCTGAAGCAGGAGCGGCCGCTGGCGTTCTTCTCGTCGATCGCCCTGGCGATGCTGCTGGCCGGGCTGGCGTTCGGCATCCCGGTGGTGATCGAGTTCTTCCGCATCCATCGCGTGCCGCGCCTGCCCAGCGCGGTGCTGGCGCTCGGCTTCGTGCTGATCGCCTGCCTCAGCCTGATGTGCGGCCTGATCCTGGACAGCGTGACCCGAGGCAGGGCGGAGTTCAAGCGCCTGGTCTATCTCGGCTTTCCCGCCCCGGACTGCGATCCGGACTACGCGCCGTAATCCCGGCGGGGCGCCTGTTCCACCGCCTGCGGCAGGGCGTGGTAGTCGCGTCCGAAATAGATCAGCCCGCCGGCCGGCTCGCCCAGCCTGACCGCCTGCACCGCGCAGAACAGCACGCTATGGGTGCCGACCTCGGAGATCTCCGAGATCACGCAGTCGAACGAGGCGATCGCCTCGTCGAGCACCGGCGCGCCGGTGGCGAGCACCGTCCAGCGCGCCGACTCGAACCGCTCCGCCATCGCCTCGCGGCTCGCGAACGCCACCGAGACCGGCTGCTGATGCGTCGCCAGCACGTTCACGCACAGCGGATCGCCGAGCGCGAACTGCGCGCGCGAGCGCGAGGTGCGGTTCATGCACACCAGCAGGGTCGCCGGATCGTCGGTCACCGAACAGACCGCGGACGCGGTGAAGCCGTGCCGCCCGGTCTGGTTGGCGGTGGTGACGATGTTCACGGCGGCGCCCAGGCGGGCCATCGCGTCGCGATAGGTCTGGCGGTCGACCGGCATGGGCTGGGCTCTCGATTGCGGCGGAGCGGTGGATATAGGGCCGTCCCGCCGGATTTCATGCAGGGCGCGGCGGTTTCGGCCGATCAGGCGGGATGCCGGTCGTCCTGCGCGTCCGGGACCCAGTAGAGCAGCCATCGCAGCGCCCGATCGACCAGCGTCCAGAGCAGCACCGTCATCGTCGCCAGCACCAGCAGGGCGGCGAACATCAGGTCGGTCTGGATGCGCGCGTTGGCGTTGAGCATCACGTAGCCGAGGCCGGAGGCGGCGCCGACCCATTCGCCGATCACCGCGCCGATCGGCGCCACCGCGGTCGCCACCCTGAGCCCGGACGCGAAGGCCGGCAGGGCGGCCGGCAGCCGCACCCGCAGCAGCAGGCTGGCCGGGCTGGCCCCCATGGTGCGCGCCAGCTCCAGCCAGCCGGTCTCGGTCCGGGCCAGCCCGTCGGCGAACGAGGCGGCGACCGGAAAGAAGATCACCAGCACCGCCATCACCACCTTGGACGCGATGCCGAAGCCGAACCACAGCACCAGCAGCGGCGCCAGGGCGAACACCGGCACCGCCTGGCTCAGCAGCAGCATCGGCATCAGCCAGCGCCGTATCCTGCCGGAGAACACCATCGCCAGGGCGCACAGCCCGCCGAGCGCCGTGCCGATCAGCAGGCCGAGCACGGTCTCGGTCAGGGTGGTCAGCGTGCTCCAGGCCAGCAGGGTGCGCTGGGTCCACAGCGCCACCGCCACAGAGCCCGGATCGGGCAGCAGATAGGCCGGTATGCCGGCGAACCGGCTGACCGCCCACCAGGCCAGCAGCAGCCCGCCCAGCGTGACCAGCGGCCGGCCGACGCGCGCCGCCCGGTATGTCGGCCGGTGGGTTGCCCGGCCGCTCATCCCGTCAGCATCCGCATCAGCCGTCCCTGGGTGCGCAGCAGCTCCGGGTCGTCGGGTGGACGCGGCGCGGCGCCCGGCACGGCGATCGGCGGCCCGAGCGTCGCCGGGCTTCCGGCCAGCACCACCAGAACGTCGCCGAGCCGGCAGGCCTCGAGCGGATCATGGGTGATCATCAGCACGGTGCGTCCGGACAGCAGCTCCGCCGCGAGGTCCTGCACCCTGCTGCGGGTGACGGTGTCGAGCGCGGAGAACGGCTCGTCCATCAGCACGAACGGCCGGTCCTCGTAGAGCGTGCGGGCGAGGGCGACGCGCTGCCGCATGCCGCCCGACAATTCCGCCGGCAGCGCCGCGGCGCGGTCCGCCAGCCCGACCCGCTCGAGCAGCGACAGGGCGCGTTCGTGGTCCGGCCTGGCACCGCGCAGCCGGTCGCCCAGCGTCACGTTGCGGATCACGCTCGCCCACGGAAACAGCAGATCCTGCTGGCCCATATAGGCGATCCGCCCGGAGAGCGGCCGGCCGTCGCCGGCCTCGACCCGGCCGGAATCGGGCGCCGCCAGGCCGGCGGCGATCCTGAGCAGGCTGCTCTTGCCGACCCCGCTCGGGCCGAGCAGCACCACGAACCGCCCCGCCTCGATCGTCAGCGACAGATCCGCGAACAGCACGCGGCCGTCATAGCGCAGGCTCAGCCCCAGCAGGCGCAGCGACGGCGGGGCGGCATGGTCGCGTGGCTGGCCGACGGCATTCATCGGCGGCAGAGTAGCCGCGCGCCCCTGCGCCGGAAACACGCCCATGACCCAGACCCCGCACGCCGCGCTGAACGCCGCCCTCCACCCGTCCCTGCACGCGGCCCTGCCGAGCCTGGAGTCCGGCCTGTTCGGCCGGCTGCGCCGCGATGCGGCGGGCGAATGGGCTTCCTACGTGCAGCACCGGTTCGTCCGCGGCCTCGGCGACGGCACGCTGCCGCTCGCCTGCTTCAAGCGCTTCCTGGTGCAGGACTATCTGTATCTGCTGCAATATGCCCGCGCCTGCGCCATGGCGGTGGTCAAGGCCGACACGCTGGACGACATGCGCGCCGCCGCCGGCACCGTGTCCGGGCTGGTGCTGAGCGAACTCGGGCTGCATCTCGCGTACTGCCGCGACTGGGGCCTCGACGAGGCGGCGCTGGAGGCGACCTCGCCTTCGCTGGAGACGCTCGCCTATGGCGGTTTCATCATGGACCGCGCCAATGCCGGCGACCTGCTCGATCTCACCGTGGCGCTGTCGGCCTGCCTGGCCGGCTATGCCGAGGTCGGGCTGACCCTGCTGGCCGACCCGGCGACGCGTCGCGACGGCAATCCTTACTGGTCCTGGATCGAGACCTATTCCGGCCCGGTCTATACCTGCCTGGCGGAGGCGGGGATCGTGCGGCTGAACGCGCTCTCGGAGCGTCGCGGCGGTGGGGCGCGCTATGCGATGCTGCTGCGCGACTTCCGGACCACGGTGCGACTCGAAGCCGGCTTCTGGAGCGGCGCGATGCGCGACGAATAGGGCGAGCACCCGTGAAGGCGGCGATCCGGCCGGCCGGCTTCCGACGCGTTCGCGCCGCCGACTACCCCGCGCGGGCCTTCGCGATCAGTCGCAGCACCAGCGGCGTGATGCGGCGCACGATGATGTCCACGCCCGCCGGCGCCGGATGCAGCCCGTCCGCCTGGTTCAGCGCGTGGTTGCCGGCGACGCCGTCCAGGAAGAACGGGTCGTAGATCAGGCCCGGCCGCTTCGACAGCCGATCGAACACCGCGCGGTAGCGGTTGAAATAGGCGGCGCCGAGATTGGGCGGCGCATACATGCCGCTCAGCAGCACCGGGATGTGCTTCGCCTGCAGCCGGTCCAGGATCGCGGTCAGGTTGTGCTCCATCTGCTCGGGCGGCAGGCCGCGCAGACCGTCATTGGCGCCGAGCTCGACGATCGCCGCGTCGGGCCGGTCGCCCAGCGCCCACTCCAGCCGCGCCAGCCCCCCGGCGGTGGTATCGCCGGACACCCCGGCATCGAGCACCTGCGCCTGTGCGCCGGCTTGGTCCAGCGCCGCCTGCAGCCGTGCGGTGAAACCCTGCGCATGCGGCAGCCCGAAGCCTGCGGTCAGCGAGTCGCCGAGCGCCATGATGCGGATCGTGCGGGGTGCGTCGGCCAAGGCCACTCCTGTCGTCGTCGGGCCGATGAGCGCCAGGCTGCACGCGAGGCTGCACGCGAGGCCGCACGCCAGGCCGCGCGCCAGGAACCGCCGGCGTCCCTTGGTGACCGGCGCCGCTGGGCCATATGGATCAGTCATGGATGGAACCCTGCCCCGACCCCGCCAGCCCAGTCTCGTCGAGGCGCGCGATCTCTGGCTGACCGTGCCCGCCCGGCCCGACGGGGTCAACGCGGCCGGCAGCAGGGCGAGGGGCAGGTGGGCGGGGAGCGGGGCGTCCGCCGGTCTCGACATCGTGCGCGGCATGTCGCTGCAGGTCGGCGCCGGCGAGTCGGTCGGCATCGTCGGCCCGTCCGGCTCCGGCAAGACCAGCCTGCTGATGCTGCTGGCCGGGCTGGAGCGGCCGACGCGCGGCCAGGTGCTGGTCGACGGCATCGACCTCGGCACCCTCGACGAGGATGCGCTGGCCCGGTTCCGCGGCCGCCGCATCGGCATCGTGTTCCAGTCCTTCCACCTGATCCCCACCATGAGCGCGCTGGAGAACGTCGCCGTGCCGCTGGAACTGTCCGGCACGCGCGACGCCGAGCGGATCGCCGAGGCGGCGCTGCGCCAGGTCGGGCTCGGGCATCGCCTCGGCCATCTGCCGGGCCAGCTCTCCGGCGGCGAGCAGCAGCGCGTGGCGCTGGCCCGCGCCTTCGCGCCCAGGCCCGCTCTGCTGCTGGCCGACGAGCCGACCGGCAATCTCGACGCCCGCACCGGCGAGACCGTCCAGGCGCTTTTGTTCGAGCTGCAGCGCACCCACCGGACCGGCCTGCTGCTGATCACCCACGACCAGAGCCTGGCCGCGCGCTGCGACCGGGTGCTGTCGGTCGCCGAGGGCGTGCTGACGGCCGAACCGGTATGAAGCCGGCTGCCGGTCTCGCGCCGCCGCTGTCGTTGCGCCTGGCCTGGCGCGACTGGCGCGGCGGCACCGGGCCGTTCCGCGGCATGGGCATCGTGCTGCTCTGCCTGGCGCTCGGCGTGGCGGCGATCGGCGCGATCGGCGGCCTGCGCGACGCGATCCAGAGCGGCGTGTCGGAGCAGCGCCGGGCGATCCTCGGCGGCGACCTGGCGATCGAGAGCAGCGAACCGCTCCCGGCGGCGCTCGGCGCCTTCGTCGTCGCCCGGAGCGCCCGCGTCTCCGACACGCTCCGCATGCGCTCGATGCTCTACGCCGCGAACGGCAAGCGCATGCTGGTCGAGCTGTTCGCCGTCGACGGCGCCTATCCCCTGGTCGGCAGCGCGAGCGTGGATGGCGGCGCGCCCTTGCAGGCGGCGCTGGCGCCGCGCGACGGCCTGCCCGGCCTCGCCGCGGACCGGCTGATCGTCGACCGGCTCGGGGTGCATCCCGGCGACGCGGTGCGGCTCGGCGACGCGACCTTCCGCCTCGGCCGGCCGCTCGACAAGGTGCCCGACGCCGCCGGCACCGCCACGCTGGCGCCCGCGGTGATGATCGCCCGGCCGGCGCTCGACGCCGCCCATCTGGCGCGGCCCGGTGCGCTGCTGACCGCGTCGCTGCGCGTGCTGCTGCCGGATGGCCCGGCGCACGAGACCGGCCGCGCCAGGCTGGCGCGGGCCAGGGCGCTGGCCCGGGCGATCGACGCCGCGTTCCCGGGCCAGGCCTGGCACGTGCGCGACATCAAGGATGCCGCGCCGGCTCTGACCCGCGCGGTCGACCAGGTGGCCGCGTTCATGACCCTGATCGCGCTGGCCGCCCTGATGCTCGGCGGCATGGGGGTCGCCGCCGGCGTGTCGCGCTGGCTGGAGACCCGCACCAGGACGGTGGCGATCCTGCGCGCGCTCGGCGCGCCGCCGCGCCTGGCCGGAACCGTGGTCGGGGTGCAGGTCGCCGCCCTCTGCGGGGCCGGCATTCTCGCCGGCATGCTGGCCGGGCTGGCGCTGCCGCCGATCGCGGTGCGCCTGCTCGGCGGCCTGCTGCCGGTGGCGCCGCACCAGGGGCTGCAATGGTCGCCGGTGCTGCTGGCGTCCGGCTTCGGCATCGTGGTCGCGCTGCTGTTCGCGACGCCGCCTCTGTCGCGTGCCGTCTCGGTGCCGCCCTCGGTGCTGTTCCGCGGGCCGGCCGGGATCGCGCCGCCGGACCGGAGGCGCCGGATCCGCCTGTCCGTCATCGTGCTCGTGCTCGCGGCGCTGCTGGTGCTGCTGGCGGTGCTGACCGCGCCGGATCGCCGGCTGGCGCTCGGCTTCTGCGGGCTGAGCCTGGCGGTGCTGGCGGTGTTCCGGCTGGCCGGCTTCGTGCTGGTCCGCGGCGCGCGTCTGCTGCCCCGGCCGAAACCCAGGCCGATACGCGCGCCCGGCTCCGGGGCGGGGGTGCTCCAGGTCGGGATCAGGCTGGGCCTGGCCTCGCTCGGCCGTCGCACCGGTCCGGCGACCAGGCTGCTGCTGGGGTTCGGCGCCGGCCTGACGGTGCTGGCGACCATCGCCCTGGTCGAGGGCGACCTGCGCGCCTCGCTGCTCGACCAGCTTCCCCGCAACGCGCCCTCGTTCTATTTCATCGACCTGCAGCCCGACGAGATGGACCGCTTCGCGGCGCTGCTGAAGGCGCAGCCCAGCGTCGGCGCGGTGCGGTCGCTGCCCAGCCTGCGCACCCGCGTGGTGGCGGTGAACGGCGTCGCGGCCGAGGATGTGAAGGCCAGCGCCGGCACGGCCTGGGCGCTCCGCGGAGACCATGGGTTGACCATTGCCGGCGCCGAGCCGCCGGAGACGCACATCGTCGCCGGCGCCTGGTGGAAACCGGAGTATGACGGGCCGCCGCTGATCTCGCTCGATGCCGGCCTGGCCGAAGGGTGGGGTATCGGTGTCGGGCAGGTGTTGCGGCTGAACGTGCTCGGCCGCGACATCGATTTCCGCGTCGCCAGCCTGCGCGACGTCGCCTGGCGGTCGCTGCAGCTCAATTTCGCCTTCGTCGCCTCGCCCGGCCTGCTGTCGGCGGCGCCGCATACCGAGGTGGCGACGGTGTCGACGCACGGCGTCCCGGCCGACGACGCGCAGGTGCTGGCCGCGGTGACCGATGCGCTGCCCAACGTCACCGGCATCCGCGTCGCCGATATCCTCGAGCAGATCGGCAGCCTGGTCGGCCGGCTGGCCTGGGCGCTGGCGGCGATCGGGCTGGTGGCGCTGGCCTCCGGCGGGCTGGTGCTGGCCGCCACCCTGGCCGCTGCGCAGCAGCAGCGTGTGTCGGAGGCGGCGGTGCTGCGCGTGCTGGGCGCCACCGGCGCGCAGCTCCGCGCGGCGTGGCTGGTCGAGTTCGCGGTGCTGGGCCTGCTCGCAGGGCTCTGCGCCGGCGGGATCGGCGCGTTGCTGAGCTGGATGCTGATGCGTCTGGTGCTGCATGCGCCCTGGGCGTTCCTGTGGGGCACGCTGGGTTCGGTGGCCGGCGCCGCGGTGCTGCTGATGCTGGTGGCCGGGTTCATCGCCACCCGTCGCAGCCTGGCCGCCAGTCCGGCGGTGCTGCTGCGGGAGAGTTGATGGTGTCCATCAGGGAGGTTCCATGCGGATCGGACTCGTGCTCGCGGCTGGCGTGCTGGCGTCGGGGTCGCTGGCGTTCGGGTCGCCGGCGCGTGCGCAGGGCCTGATGAGCGGCACCGGCCTGCAGCCGAGCCAGACGCTGGCGACCCCGCCCGGCACGCCGGCGATCGACCGTCCCGGCGCCGCGCGCGCGTCCGAGGCAGCGGCCTCCAGGCGCGACGAAACCGAGCGGCCGAGGGCGGGGCGGCGCCCGGCGGCGTCGCCGAAGCCGCGTCAGGCCGCGCCGGAGCGCCCGCCAGGCTTCCGGTAGGGCCCGTCGCCGAACAGTTTCTCGCGCAGGGTTCCCGGTGCGTAGGCGGTCTTGTACAGACCGCGCGCCTGCAGTTCCGGCACCAGCAGATCGACGATGTCGGTGAAGCTCTCGGGCAGGACGGCATAGGCCAGGTTGAAGCCGTCGATGTCGGTCGCGTCGCGGAAGTCCCGCAGCGCGTCTGCGACCGTGGCCGCGCTGCCGCAGAACACCGGGCCGGCGCCGCCGATCCCGACATGGTCGGCGACCTCCCGCACGCTCCAGTCGCGGCCGGGATCGGCGCGGGTGAAATTCTCCAGCGCCGCGCGGCCGGAATCGTTCTCGACGAAGCGGACCTTGCCGTCGAGCGGCGCGCCGGCGAAATCCACCCCGGTCCAGCCGGACAGCAGCGCCAGCGCGCCCTCGGGATCGACGTGACGGCGATAGTCGGCGAGCTTGTCGGCCGCTTCCGCGTCGCTGCCGCCGAGGACGATGGTGGCGAGCGCGAACACCTGCACCGCGCTCGGGTCCCGCCCGGCCGCGGCGAGCGCGGCGCGCAGCCGCGCCACCCGCGGTGCCAGCACCGCGGCGGACGGGCCGGACACGAACACGCATTCCGCATGACGCGCGGCGAACGCCAGGCCGGCCGGCGAGCTGCCGGCCTGATACAGCACCGGCGTGCGCTGCGGCGAGGGCGCGCAGAGATGCAGCGCCTCCATCGTCACCGACGGTCCATGGTGGCGGATCACCCGCACCCGGTCCGGATCGGCATACGCGCCGGACCGGTCGGCCAGCACCGCGCCCGGCTGCCAGCTTCGCTCCCACAGGCCGGTGACCGCCTGCATGTAGTCCTCGGCCAGGGCGTAGCGGTCGTCGTGCGGGCGCTGGGCGGCAAGGCCCATCGCCCGCGCCGCGCTGTCGAGATAGGAGGTGACGATGTTCCAGCCGATCCGGCCGTCGGTCAGGTGGTCCAGCGTCGAGAACCGGCGCGCCATCAGGAAGGGCGGCTCGTAGCTGAGCGAGGCGGTGACGCCGAAGCCGAGATGGGTGGTGACCGAAGCCATCGCCGGCACCAGCAGCATCGGATCGTGCGCCGGCACCTGCGCGCCGCTGCGGATCGCCGCGCGCGCGTCGCCGCCGAACACGTCGTAAGGGCCCAGCACGTCGGCGAGGAACACGCCGTCGAACAGGCCGCGCTCCCACAGCCTCGCCAGATCGAGCCAGAGCGGCAGCCGGGCGAACTCGCGCGAGCGGTCCCGCGCATGGCGCCAGAGTCCCGGCGACTGGTGCGTCAGGGCATGCATGGCGAACGCATTGAAGCGCAACGGACGGGTCATGCGGCTCAAGGGCCTGACCATGCGATCATGCCCTCCTCTCTTGCGCAGGGCGCAGCATCGAGCGGACCCGTTCCGATGCCGCTCATGCCTGCGGACAAACGAAAACGGCCGCCCCCGTCTCCGGGAGGCGGCCGATCGGGACGGGTGGGGATGCCTATTCCGCGGCGGTGACCAGGCTCGAGGTCTTCATCGGGCGCGGAATGCTGTTCCACAGCGCGCGGGACTGCACCGCGGCCGGCTCGCTGCGCACGATGTCGAAGCCTGCGCGACGGAGCGCCCGGATCGACACCAGATCGAGGTGCGGCACCGCGTCGCGAATGTCGGAGAGATCGTCCTGGTTGAACTGGGTCTGCATGGCAATTTTCCCCTGCCGCGCTGCGGCATTTTTTGATTGACTATCCCGTCTTGCGCGGGCCTGCCGAACGACTCGGTCGCTGTTTGCAACAGTTTCACGCTCCCGTCGGCACCGCAAGACAGGTGTTCAAATTGTGACGTATCGATCCATTAACGAGTCCCGGCGTCTCGGGACGCCTGGGAGTCCTGTCACGATCCGGTCATAACATCGCGGGCGGTGCGACCCTCGCGGCGGCCGTTCTGATGGTCGTGCACCGCTCGCGCGCCTGCCGCGCGTCCGTCGCGTATCCATCGCGTATCCGTCACCCATCCTGGGCCCGGTCCGAAGGGCGTTGACCGTGCCCGGCCCAAGGGCTGACATGGCGCCAACCGAGCCGGACGATGAACCGGCCAGCCAGGGGTCTCCATGTCCGAGGAACTGATCTTTCACGTCAAGCCGCACATTGCGGCGTCCGCCTCCGTGAACGCGAAGAGCCTGGCCTTGATGAACAATCATGCCAGCCTCGATCCCGATCCGTTCTGGCTCGAGCAGGCGCGTCGCCTGGACTGGATGCGCTTTCCGACCATCGCCGGAAGCGGCGGCTTCGGCGGACCAGGCGACGAGACCGTCGAGATCTCCTGGTTCGCCGACGGCACCCTCAATGCCAGCGTGAACTGCCTCGACCGGCATCTTGCCAGCCGCGGCGACGAGACCGCCCTGATCTGGCAGGGCGAGATCGAGGCGCAGACCGCCCGGCTGAGCTTCCACGATCTGCACGACAAGGTCTGTCGCCTCGCCAACGTGCTCAAGGCGCATGGTGTCGGCCGCGGCGACCGGGTCGCGACCTATCTGCCGATGGTGGTCGAGAGCGTGGTGGCGATGCTGGCCTGCGCCAGGATCGGCGCGGTGCATGTGGTGATGTTCGCCGGTTTCTCGCCGTCCGGCGTCGCCAGCCGCATCCGCGACAGCGCCGCGCGGCTGCTGATCACCGCCGACGAGGGACGGCGCGGCGGCAAGCGCATCCCGCTCAAGACCATGGCCGACGCCGCGCTGGACGAGCTCGGCGACGCCGCGCCACCGCATGTGCTGGTGGTGTCGGTCACCGGCGCGGCGGTGCCGATGAAGCAGGGCCGCGACCATGATTTCGCCACCCTGGTCGAGGCCGCCGCGCCGGACTGCGCGCCGGAGGAGATGGGCGCGGAGGACCCGCTGCTGATCCTCTACACGTCGGGCAGCACCGGCGCGCCGAAGGGCGTGCTGCACACCACCGGCGGCTATCTGCTGTGGGCCAGCCTGACGCACGAGATGGTGTTCGATCATCGCCCCGGCGACGTGTTCTGGTGCACAGCCGATCTCGGCTGGGTCACCGGGCACTCCTATGTCGTGTATGGCCCGCTCGCCAATGGCGGCACCACCCTGGTGTTCGAGGGCACGCCGTCATTCCCGTCGCCAGGCCGCTGGTGGCAGGTGATCGACAAGCACGCGGTCAACGGCTTCTACACCGCGCCGACCGCGATCAGGGCGCTGATGCGCGACGACCCCGCGGTGGTGGATGCGGCGCGCCTGGACAGCCTGCGCGTGCTCGGCTCGGTCGGCGAACCGATCAATGCCGAGGCCTGGCTGTGGTTCTACGAGAAGGTCGGGCATGCGCGCTGTCCGGTGATCGACAGTTGGTGGCAGACCGAGACCGGCGGGATGATGATCGTCCCGGTGCCGGGCGCGGTGGCCCAGAAGCCGGGCTCGGCGACGCTGCCGCTGCCCGGGGTGCGGGCGGTGCTGGTCGACGAGAAGGGCCAGGTGCTCGACGGCGCGGCCGAGGGCCATCTGTGCATCGACGGCTCCTGGCCCGGCCAGGCGCGCACGCTGTGGGGCGATCATGGCCGCTTCGTGCAGACTTACTTCACCACCTATCCCGGTCTGTACTTCTCCGGCGACGGCGCCAGGCGCGACGCGGACGGGTATTTCTGGATCACCGGCCGGGTCGACGACGTGATCAACGTGTCCGGACACCGGATCGGATCGGCCGAGGTCGAGTCCGCCTTCGCCACCCATGCGGCGGTGTCGGAAAGTGCGGTGATCGGCGTCCCGGACGATCTCAAGGGCCAGTCGCTGGCCGCCTTCGTGGTGGTGCGGGGCGGCGCCGCGGCGGCGCCGCAGGACCTGCGCGGAGAGCTCGCCGCGCATGTCGGGCGGCAGCTCGGACGCTACGCGGCGCCGGACCTGGTCGTGCTGGTCTCCGACCTGCCCAAGACCCGTTCGGGCAAGGTGATGCGCCGCATCCTGCGCAAGATCGCCACCGGCGAGCACGAGCAGCTCGGCGACGTCTCGACCCTGGCCGATCCGTCGGTGATCGACAGCCTGCTCGAATCGATGGCCGGCGTCCGTAACGCCGGGCCGACCGGGTGACCGGCGCGTGACCCTCGCCTTGCCCACCATCGTCACCGACATCCCGGCCCGCCTGGATCGTCTGCCCTGGTCGAAATTCCATCTCCTGGTGGTCGCCGGGCTCGGCATCACCTGGATCCTGGACGGTCTCGAGGTCACCATCGTCGGCTCGATCGGGCCGGCGCTGCAGAATCCGCACGCGCTGGCGATGTCGGTGCGCTCGGTCGGTCTGGCGGCGTCGTTCTATCTCGCCGGCGCCGTCGCCGGCGCGCTGCTGTTCGGCTGGCTGACCGACCGGGTCGGGCGAAAGCGCATCTTCAGCCTGACGCTCGGGCTCTACATCGTGAGCGTGCTGGCCACCGCCGCCTCCTGGAACGGCTGGAGCTTCATCGCCTTCCGCTTCCTGACCGGCGTCGCCATCGGCGGCGAGTATTCGGCGATCAATTCGGCGATCGACGAGCTGGTGCCGGCCAAGCTGCGCGGCCGCATCGCGCTGATGGTCAACGGCTCGTACTGGATGGGCGCCGCTGCCGGCGCCGCGATCTCCCTGTTCCTGCTCGAGGGCCGGATGGGGCAGGCGCATGGCTGGCGCTTCGGCTTCGCCGCCGGCGGCATCCTCGGCTTCGGCGTGCTGATCATGCGGCACTGGGTGCCGGAGAGCCCGCGCTGGCTGCTCACCCACGGCCACCAGTCCCAGGCGGAGACCGTCACCGCGGAGATCGAGAGCCGCTGCACCCACGGCGATCCTGGCACGCTGCCGGAGGTCGACCAGCAGCTCACGGTCCATCCCAGGCGGGTGTTCGGCTTCGGCATGATCAACCGGGCGATGATGGGACAGTACAAGCTGCGCTCGGCGCTCGCTCTGACCCTCATGGTCGCCCAAGCCTTCCTGTACAATGCGGTGTTCTTCACCTATGGCCAGGTGCTGACGCATGACGAGGGGGTGTCGCCGGACAGGGTCGGGCTGTTCATCCTGCCGCTGGCGGTCGGCAACCTGATCGGCCCGCTGCTGCTGGGCTCGCTGTTCGACACCATCGGCCGCCGCCGCATGATCTTCGCCACCTACGGCGTGTCCGGTCTGCTGATGATCGCGGTCGCGCTGCTGTTCGCCGGCGGCCACCTGACCGCGCTGACCCAGACCGTCGGCTGGGTGGCGATCTTCTTCTTCGCCTCGCCCGCCGCCAGCGCCGCCTATCTCACCGCCAGCGAGATCTTCCCGCTGGAGACCAGGGCGATGGCGATCTCGATGTTCTTCGTGCTCGGCACGCTGATCGGCGGGGTCGGCGCGCCGTTCCTGTTCGGGGTGCTGATCGGCATGGAGGGGCGCCTGCCGCTGGCCTATGGCTATCTGGGTGCGGCGGTGCTGATGATCGCGGCCGGGCTGATGGCCCTCAAATTCGGCATCGACGCCGAGGGCAAGTCGCTGGAGGACATCGCCGCGCCGCTGTCGCGCTGAAACAAACCGATTCCAATCCGGCCATAGTTCCGCCGCTGCATCCGGAGCATGGTCCGCGGCGTTCAAGGGTGCCGGCGAGCCGGATTGTTGTTTCAACGAGCATCGTCGCCCGGCCGAATGGGTCCATTCGATCGGGATCTGCTCGAGATCGGAGTACATGCATGATCAGATTGCGGAGCCTGATGTTCGTCGGCGCGGCGGGCGGAGTGCTGGCGGGGTGCGTCTATGCGCCGCCGCCGCCGCCGCCGCCACGGGTGGTGTATCGCCCGGCGCCGGTGGTCGTCAGCCGTCCGCCGCCGCCGCCGGTGATCGTCGAGCAGGTGCCGGCGCCTCCGGTCGCGCATCCCTACTGGGTTTGGCGTCCGGGCGCCTGGCACTGGAACGGCTATCGCTGGGTGTGGGCGCGCGGGCGCTACGTCGAGCGGCTGAGCTAGTATCGGACGGGTCGCGCGCCGATGAGTCGGGCGGGTCGCCGGCCGGCCCACGAGGGCGGCCGCGGTCCGGAAGCGGGGCTGAGGCGGCGGGCGTTCGCGGCGATCGCCGCGCAGGGCGCGCTGCTGGCCGCGGCCTGCTCGCCGATCGGCGTGCTGAACGGCCTGGCGCCGGACCGGCTCTATCGCGACGGCATCGCCTACGGACCGGAGAAGCGCCACCGGCTCGACCTCTATCGCCCGGTCGGCCCGGGCCCGTTCCCGGTCGCGGTGTTTCTCTATGGCGGCGGTTGGGACAGCGGCGACCGGGCGATGTATCGCTTCGTCGGCGGCGCCTTCGCCCAGGCCGGCTTCCTGACGGTGATCCCGGACTACCGCGTGTGGCCCGCGGTACGCTATCTCGGATGCCTGCAGGATTGCGCGGCGGCGTTCGCTTGGACCAGGCGGGAGATCGCCGGCTTCGGCGGCGAGGCCGGCGCCCCGGCTCTGATCGGCCATTCCGCAGGCGCCTACAACGCCGCGATGCTGGCCCTCGATCCCGCCCTGCTCGGCGCGCACGGCCTGTCGGCGCAGCGCGACGTCGCCCGGCTGATCGGTCTGGCCGGGCCATACGATTTTCTGCCGCTGGAGACCGACGAGCTGCGGCAGATCTTCGGCCCCGGCACGGCCGGCCCGGACACCCAGCCGATCAGCTATGTGGACGGGCGCAACCCGCCGGCGCTGCTGCTGGCCGGAACCGACGACAAGACGGTCCGTCCGGCCAACACCGAGCGCCTGGCCGCCAGGATCCGCGAACGCGGCGGCGTGGTCCGGAGCCGTCTCTATCCCGGCATCGACCATCGCGAGATCGTCGGCGCGATCGGCACGCCGCTGCGCTTCCTGTGCCCGACCCTGCGCGACTGCGTGGACTTCCTGCGCGCCGCGGCGTGACGCCCGGCATCCGGAACCGAGCCTTGCGCGTAAACCCCCTGAAATATCGGTGTTTTGGTCGGGGACGGGTCTATGAGCAGCGTGGCGCTATCGTCAGGGTCGTATGGCCTGTCTATGATGATCAGAATAGCGTTGGGATCATTGCTTGCCATGGATGAGCAGGACGGTCGAACGACAGTCGGTGCAGATGTCGCCTCTCTCCTCAAGCGCTGCGCCGAAGGCGATCAGGCCGCGTTCCGCCGGCTCTACGATTCCCAATCGCCGCGGCTGTACGGCCTGGCGCTGCGGCTGATGAAGCAGCCGGCGCTGGCGTCGGACGCCGTGCACGACGCCTTCGTGCAGGTCTGGCAGCGCTCCGCACGGTTCGATCCGTCGCGCGGCCAGGCCGAGGCGTGGCTGGCCAGCCTGCTCCGCTACCGCGCGATCGACATCCTGCGTCGCCGCTCCCGCGAATTCTACGGCCACGAGCGTACCGACGAGCCGGACACGGCGCCGGATGCGTTCGCCCAGTTGGCCGAGCGCGCGGATGGCCAGGCGCTGCATCGCTGCCTCGACGGGCTGGAGGAGACGCAGCGTCGCGCCGTGCAGTTCGCCTTCATGGACGGGCTGTCGCATACGGAGCTCGCCGCCAGGCTCGGGGCGCCGCTCGGCACCGTCAAGTCCTGGGTCCGCCGTGCCCTGCTCGGCCTGAAACGGTGCCTCGAAGCATGAGCGCGACCATCCTTCCCGACGACGAGGACCGGACCGTCCTGGCCGGCGAATACGTGCTCGGCACCCTGCCGAGCGACGAGGCGGAGCGCGTCGCCGACGAGGCGATCCGCGATCCGGCGCTGGCCGGCGCGATCGCCGAATGGGAACAGCGGCTGGCCCCGCTGGCCGCGACCGTCGCGCCGCAATCTCCGCCGGCCGCGCTGTGGCCGCGAATCGAGCGCACCGCCTACGGGCCGCGCGCCGGAGTACGTGCCGGACGCCGCGACGGCGCTCAGGGTGGGCGCAGCCTCCTTGCCTGGAAGGGCGCCACCGCCGTCAGCTTCCTGATCGCCGCCTCGGTCGCCGGGATCGCGCTGTTCGATCGCGTGCCGATGGCGACTCCTGTCGCCGTGCTGGCGCCGCTGGGCGCGCCGCAGGCGGCGTTCGTGATCGAGGCCCGCGCCGACGGGGTGGTTTCTGTGCTGCCGCTGCATCCGGCGATCGTGCCGACCGGCCGCGATCTCGAGCTCTGGTCGCTGGCGGAAGGCGAGAAGGTGCCGCATCCGCTCGGCCTGCTTCCGGCCGGCGGGACCAAGCTCGCCGCCGGCGTCCTGCCGCCCGGTCACGCGCAGATCCTGATCAGTCTCGAGCCGGCCGGTGGCTCGCCGACTGGCCTGCCGACCGGACCGGTGCTTTATGGTGGCGTGCTGACGCGCGCCGATTGAGGGCGCCCGACCGGAACGAAGGCTTGATGCAGGCGAACGAGTCCTGGCTGCGCGACCGTCTCGCGGCCCTAGAGCCGGCCAGGCCGAGTCCTTGGCCGCACGCTTCGTTCCAGGCCCAGTCCCAGTCCCGGGCCGCCGCGGTGCTGGTGCCGATCGTCCTGGCCGACAGCCCGTTCGTGCTGCTGACCCAGCGCGCGACCACCCTGCGCAACCATGCCGGCCAGGTCGCCTTCCCCGGCGGCCGGGCCGATCCCGACGACGAAGACGCCGTCGCCACCGCGCTGCGCGAGGCGCACGAGGAGATCGGGCTCGATCCCGCTCTTTCGGAGATCGTCGGGCGGCTGCCCACGGTCGGCACTTACATGGGCCGCTTCACCATCGTGCCGGTGGTCGCCCTGCTGCCGTCGCACGCGCGCTGGATCGCCTCCGAATCGGAAGTCGCCTCGATCTTCGGCCTGCCGGTCTCGGTGCTGCTCGATCCCGACGCGCCGCGCCGCATCACCGACGGACCCCGCACCGGCGCCTGGGTCTGGCCGCACGACGAACAGGACATCTGGGGCGCCACCGCGTCGATCCTGGTCGCGCTGGCGCGGGTGCTTCTCGGTTAGAACGCCCCGGTCGCCTCCGCTTCATACAGCGCCATCTCGTCGAGCAGGGGCATCCCGACCGCCGCTTCCAGCGCGGCCCGGCTTCCGGGTGCCATGGTCCGGCTGTCGGCGTCCGGTCCGAGATTGGACCGGAAGATCCCGGCGGCGCTCACAGGCAGGAAATCCTCGTACAGGACCGGCGCGCCGTCGCCGCGGAAGAACGCCAGCCCCTGCTCCGCCAGCGCCGCCGCATCATCGGGAATCGCCCGGAACGCGATGGTTTCCGCCTCGGCGCGCGGCCGCCCGTCCGCCAGCTCGGCCTGCAAGGTCGCCAGCGCCTGATCGTACAGCGACCGCCCCCTGGGCGTCAGCGCCGCGCCGCGCTGCTCGATCTCGCCGAAGCGCGCGGTATGGGTGCCGGGCGCGTCGGCGAACGACACGCGCTCGGAGAGCGCCTGGAAGCTGGTCTGGCGCAACAGGATCGGCACGGCGCGTCGCGGCGGGCCCTCGATCTGCGCCTTCGGCTTCATCCCGCGCGCCGCCATCGCCGCCTGGGCGGCATCGATGTCGAGCGTGCGCGGCGTCAGATGGTTGATGTGCGGACCGCGGAAGCACACCACGTCCGCCACCAGCGGATGCGCCGCCCTGAGCCGCGCATGCAGCGACGCCGGCACCGTCGCCGTCTCGTGCCAGCGGAACAGCCCGAGCGCCTCCTCGATCAGTGCTTCGGCCTGCGCGGCCGGCAGCCCGCCCTCCGCCTCGGCCCCCGCTTCTGCTTGGGCGAGCAGCGCCTCGAGCCGGGGCGTGCCGAGGGTCCGCGCGGCGAGGATCTCCGCCGCCTCGTCGCGCAGGCCGGGATCGGCGATCAGCTCCAGCCGCAGCAGCGACGTGAATACCCGGAACGGGCTGGTCGCGAGCCCCTTGGCGTCGATCGGCCGGAACGCGGTCGAATGCACCGGCACGCCGGCGCCGGCCAGGTCGTAATAGCCGACCGGCCGCATGCCCATCACCGCGAACAGCCGTGCCACCAGCGCCAGCTCCGACGCCGTCCCGACCCGGATGGCGCCGTGACGTTCGCTGCCGAGACGCCGGTCCGCCTCGCCTCCGGCCGCGCGGTTGATGTCCGCGACAAGCTCCAGCAGCGTCCCGTACAGCGGCACCTCGCTGCGATACATCGCCGACAGCGCCTCGGAGAACGCGCCGCGCAGCAGGTCCGGGTCGACGAGCGGTGCCATCGGGGTCTCCTAGCGGGCGATGCGGGTGGACAGCAGGATCATCGAGTTGGTCCGGGTCACCCCGTCCAGCCCGGCGATGCGGTCGATCACCTGGTCGAGCTCCGTGGTGCTGTCCGCCTGCAGCACGGCGATCAGATCCACCGCTCCGCCGACCGCATGCAGTTCGCGCACCTGCGGCACCCGGCGCAGCACCGTCTCGACCGAGGCGGCATGGCGCGCGGCCAGGGTGATGTGCACGTGCGCCCGCAGCGGCGCGGTCGCCGGCCGGGTGGTGCGCACGGTGTAGCCCAGGATGGTGCCGTTGCGCTCCAGACGCTCGATCCGGCTCTGCACCGTGGTGCGCGACAGGCCGAGCCGCCGGCCCAGCACGGCGGCGGGCAGGCGCGCATTCTCTGTCAGCAGCGCCACGAGCTGCTGGTCGGTGGCGTCGGGCGGCATCGCCGGACGGTAGCGGGGCGGGGGGCGCGGTTCAATCGCGGCCCGCTTGGACGCCAGGCATGCCCGGAGGCCCGGCATCAGGCACGCTTGATTTGTTTGCACCGCAGCATCCATGCCCTAGAAGCGGCTCCCATGCTGCAGATCGACTCCCTCACCTTCAACGCCTGGGGCCGGAAATTCTTCGACCGGGCCTCCGTGACCCTGCCCAACCCGTCCAAGGTCGGGCTGGTCGGGCGCAACGGCGTCGGCAAGTCCACCCTGTTCAAGCTGATCAAGGGCGAGCTGCAGCCCGATACCGGCGAGGTCGGCATCCCGAAATCCGCGCGCATGGCGACGGTCGACCAGGAGCATCCGGCGACCGACGTGACCCTGCTCGACACCATCCTGGCGGCCGACACCGAGCGCGCCACGCTGCTGGCCTCGCTGGAGACCGCCGAACCGGAGCAGATGGGCGACATCTGGTCGCGGCTGATGGAGATCGACGCCGACACCGCCCCGGCCCGCGCCGCGGAGATCCTGAACGGGCTCGGCTTCTCGACCGAGGATCTCGAGCGGCCGATGGCGGAATTCTCCGGCGGCTGGCGCATGCGGGTGGCGCTGGCGGCCGCCCTGTTCGCCGCCCCCGACCTGCTGCTGCTCGACGAGCCGACCAACTATCTCGATCTCGAGGGCGCGCTCTGGCTCGAGGCGCGCCTGGCGCGCTACCCGCATTCGGCGCTGATCATCAGCCACGACCGCGAGCTGCTGAACAACTCGGTCGGCTTCATCCTGCACGTCACCGAACGCAAGCTGGAGCTCTATACCGGCGGCTACGACAGTTTCGAGAAGCAGCGCGCCGAGAAGATCCGCCTGCAATCGGCGCAGCGGGTCAAGCAGGAAGCCGAGCGCGCGCATCTGCAATCCTTCGTCGACCGCTTCAAGGCCTCCGCCGCCAAGGCCGCGCAGGCGCAGAGCCGGGTCAAGCGCCTGGCCAAGATGGAGCCGATCTCCACCACCATCGAGGAGCGCGTGGCGCCGTTCCTGCTGCCTTCGCCGCCGCGTCCGCTGGCGCCGCCGCTGATGCGGCTGGAAAACGTCGAGATCGGCTATGGCAACGATCCGGCGGTTCTGAAGGGTCTCGATCTCCGCCTCGATATCGACGATCGCATCGGCCTGCTTGGTGTCAACGGCGCCGGCAAGTCGACCTTCGCCAAGATGGCCGCCGGTGCGCTGGCGGTGCGGTCCGGTCGCACCACCCGCTCGGCGCGTATGGAAGTCGGCTGGTTCCATCAGCATCAGATCGAAGCGCTTAATCCGGAGCAGACGCCGCTCGACATCATGCGCGAGGCCCGCCCGGCCGACAGCGACCAGTCGCACCGGTCGCGTCTGGCCCAGTTCGGCATCAATTTCGACAAGCAGGGCACCACCGTTGAGGCGCTCTCCGGCGGCGAGCGTGCCCGCCTGCTGCTGAACCTGGTGGCGATGGCGGCGCCGCATCTGCTGATCCTGGACGAGCCCACCAACCATCTCGACATCGACAGCCGTCGTGCGTTGCTCGACGCGCTCAACGAATATCAGGGCGCGGTGATCCTGATCACCCACGACCGCTCGCTGATGGAGCTGGTCGCCGACCGTCTCTGGCTCGCCGCCGACAACACGGTGGTGCCGTTCGACGGCGACATGGACGATTACGCCAGGTTCGTGCTCGACCGCGCCCGCGGCGGCACCGCCGCCCCCTCCCAGGCCGCCGCCAAGGAGAAACGGTCGAAGAAAGCCAAGCGCGCCTGAATCGAACCGGGATGCAAGGGCCCGCTGCCCTTGCCGGGTCGAGGGCAGCGCCCTCGCCTTGCTTTATTCACACGGGCAGCCGCTCCTCACTCTCCGCAACCACCAGCCGCCAATACCCCGCCGCCCTGACCGCCGCCCGGTCGACGCCGCGCGCCTCGACCAGATGGTCGCGAAGCCGTCGCGCGGTGTCGATCTCGGCCGCGATCCAGATCCGCGCGTCGCCTGGCAGGGTGAGGGCTTCGAGCGCCCGGTCGAGCAGCGTGGTGGTTCCGGCCGCCGCGCCGTTCCGGGTCAGCCAGTCGATGCTGGCATGCGCCGGCGTCGGCAGGTGGCGGATCTCGGTCTCGTCGGCGACCTCGATCAGCGCGATGCAGGAGACGCCCGGCTGCATCTCCTCCAGCCGGCGGGCGATCGCCGGCAGGGCGGTCTCGTCGCCGAGCAGCAGGCAGGGCGCGTCATCGTCCGGCGGCACCAGCGAGCCGCGCGGGCCGGCGACGCCGAGCCAGTCGCCGCACTGCGCGCCGGCCGCCCAGCCGGCCGCCGGGCCGTCGCCATGCAGCACGAATTCGAGCGTCAGGGTGTTGGACGCGGCGTCGTAGCGTCTCGGCGTGTAGTCGCGTCGCGGCGCGGCGAACAGGATCGCCGGGTCCGGCCTTGCGAAGCGGTCGGCGCCCCGCTTGGGAAAGAACAGCTTCACATGGTCGTCCGCAGCCAGCGAGACGAAGCCGTCCAGCTCCGGTCCGCCGACGACGATGCGGCGCATCCTCGGCGAGATGTCGTCGACCGCGACCACTTGCAGTGCCCGCCGCCGGAGCTCGTGCTGGACCCTGACCCCGATCACATCGGCCGTCCGGACAGGATCTCGGCGGTGGCGCGGTCGAGGATCGCGGCGATCCGCCTGGCCTCATCGGGAGAGGCGCCCCTGGCGCGTCCGAGCGCCGCCTTCAGCCCGTGGCGGGCGTGATGCAGCGCGTCCGCGGCCTGCGGGTCGATGTCCGACAGGCCGGCATAGGCTTCTCGCACATGCTCCATCCGGGCGCCGATCCTGGCCAGCGCGTCGAGCATCTGCTCGGCCTGGGCGCGGTTGGCGTCGAGATGCGCCCGTCCGTCATCGGTCAGGGTGTAGAGCTTGCGGTTGCCGTCCTGGCTGACCGCGGCGCGGCCGATCTCGTCCAGATAGGTCAGCGCCGGGTAGATCATGCCGGGGCTGGGGGCATAGAAGCCGCCGGAGCGCTCCTCGAGCAACCGGATCAGCTCGTAGCCGTGCGCCGGGCGTTCGGCGAGCAGCGCCAGCAGCACAAGTTGCAGGTCGGCCGAGCCGAGGCGCCGGCCACCCGGCATGCCGTCGCCGCCCATGAAGCCGCGTCCGCCGCGTCCGCCGCGCCCGCCGCCCGGGCCGCTTTCATGTCCGCCGCCGCGCCCGCCGCCATGGCGGTGGCCCGGCCCGAAGCCGAAGCGCCAGGCATGGAAAGGATGGAACGAACCGTCATATCTATCTTTGAACATATCTTACGATATATCTACCGAGAGGCGGGGTGCAAGCGGTTTCCGTCTGGCAGGGCGCGCCCTGCCAGACGGGCCGGCTCAGTTGCCGCTAAGATCCTCGAGTTTCGGCCGCGCCAGGCCGCTCCTGACGCCCCAGAAGCAGAAGCCGAGCGAGATCGCGCCGACGATCACCATGTCCCAGCCATAGGGCAGGATGCCGATGCCGCCGAACTGGGTGCTGCCGATCCAGGACAGCAGCGCCAGCACCGGCAGGTAGCAGACCAGCCAGATCGCGGCGCGGAACTCCTCCAGCAGCGCCGCGGCGCCGGCGTTGCGCCGGTAATAGACGTAGATCGGCAGGGCCGCCGCGAGCAGCAGGATGATCTCCGCCGTCAGCGGCCAGCGCGCCCAGTACAGCAGCTCCGACGCCACCACGAAGGCCAGCGGGCCGAGCACGGCGATCGCCGGGGTGCGTACCGGGCGGCGCAGATCCGGCGCGGTGCGGCGCAGCGTCAGCGCCGAGATCGGGATCATCAGGTAGGAGATCACGGTGGCGACCGAGATCACCGCCGCCAGCGCGCCCCAGCCGCGGAAGAAATACAGGAACACGAACGACACGCCGAGATTGAACCAGAGCGCGTTGCGCGGCGCGCCGTAGAGCGGGTGCACCCGGCCGAGGAACACCGGCGCGGTGCCGTTGCGCTCCATGCCGACGATCATCCGCGAGGTGCTGGCCATGTAGGCGGTGCCGGTACCGCTCGGGCTGAGGAAGGCGTCGAAATACAGCAGCATCGCCAGCCAGTTCAGGTTGAAGGCGAGGGCGAGCTGCGCGAAGGGGGAGGAGAAGTTGATGTGCCCCCAGCCGCCGGCGGAGAGCAGTCTGGCCGGGTCGATCGCCCCGAGATACGCCACCTGCAGCAGCAGATAGACCACCGCCGAGATCCCCACCGATCCGACCACGGCGAACGGGATCGAACGGTCGGGATTGCGGGCTTCCCCCGCCAGGTTCAGCGGACTCTGGAATCCGTTGAAGGCGAAGATGATGCCCGAGGTCGCCACCGCGGTCAGCACGCCGGCGGCGCCGAACGGCAGGAAGCCGCCGCTGCCGGGGCTCGCCCCGGTCACGTTGCCGGAATGGAACGAGCTCGCGAACAGCGCGAACGCGGTGAGCGCCGGCACCACCAGCTTGAACAGGGTGATCAGCGCGTTGGAGCGGGCGAAGATCTGCACGCTCCAGTAGTTCAGCAGCATGTAGATCACCACCAGCACGCCGGCGAACAGCAGCGCCGGGACGGTGAGGTGCCCGTCGACATAAAGGGCGTGCGCCCACGGGTAGGGCCAGGAGCTCATGTATTGCACCGAGGCTTCCGCCTCGACCGGGATCGCGCTGACGATGGCGATCCAGTTCGCCCAGCCGGCCAGGAAGCCGACCAGCGGGCCGTGGGTGGCGTGGCTGTAGCGCACCATGCCGCCGGAGACCGGGAACATCCCGCCGAGCTCGGAGGCGACGAAGGCGATCACCAGCACCACGGCGGCGCCGATCGCCCAGGCGACGAGCGCTGCGGGGCCGGCGATCGAGGCGGCGCGTTCGGCGCCGAACAGCCAGCCGGAACCGATGATCGAGCCGAGCCCGGTGAACATCAGCGACCAGCCGCCGATCGAACGTTTCAGCGTGGTCTGGCCCGGGCGGGAGAGGGTGGACATGGCGGCCTGGTGTCTCCTGCTTCGTCCGCCGGCGACCACACCGGCGGCGCGCCACGAGCCGGGCGCATGGCCGGTATGCCGTGAATGCGCGGTCGTGGCCATAGGGGGCGGATGGTCGCCAGCCTCGCGTAATCGTGCCGTCCGCGACGGCGCGGCGCCGCAACCGGATGCCGCGAGCATCCTTCTAGGGGCTCACCGCCTTGGAAGCTCGTTCATGTCAGACTCCCGGACCGACCGCACCAGAATGCAGGATCCGCGCACCCAGTATCCCCAGCCGCCGTTTCCGCGGCAGCCGCAGAGCGCGCCTGGCCTGGACGCGGAGATGGATCCCAGACCCGACCATGGCGAGACCAGCTATGTCGGCCATGGACGGCTCGCCGGACGCAAGGCGCTGGTGACCGGCGCCGATTCCGGCATCGGCAGCGCCGCCGCGCTGGCCTTCGCGCGCGAGGGCGCCGACGTGGCGATGTCCTACCTTCCGGAAGAGGAAGCCGACGCCAAGAAGATCGCACAGCTCATCGAGGCGGAGGGTCGTCGCGCGGTGCTGCTGCCCGGCGACATCACCGACCAGGCGTTCTGCGAGGGCTTGGTCCGCGATGCGTCCAAGGCGCTCGGCGGGCTCGACATCCTCGTCAACAATGCCGGCAAGCAGACCAACCAGTCCGACATCGGCGACGTCAGCGCCGAGCAGTTCGACCGCACCCTGAAGACCAACCTCTATGCGATGTTCTGGATCTGCAAGGCGGCGGCGCCGCTGATGCCGCCCGGCGCGTCGATCATCAACACCGCGTCGGTGGTGGCCTACAAGGCGCCGGAGATCCTGCTGGACTACTCGACCACCAAGGCCGGAATCATCACCTTCACCAAGGTGCTGGCCAAGCAGCTCATCGAGAAGGGCATCCGCGTCAATGCGGTGGCGCCCGGCCCGTTCTGGACCGCGCTGCAGCCGTCCGGCGGACAGCCGCAGGACGCGATCGAAAAGTTCGGCAGCTCGGTGCCGCTCGGTCGTCCCGGCCAGCCGGTCGAGATCGCGCCGATCTACGTGTTCCTCGCCTCGCAGGAGGCGAGCTACGTGACCGGCGAGACCTATGGCGCGACCGGCGGCACCGGACTCGCCTGAACCTTGGCCTGAACCTTCGCCTGAACCCTGGCCTGCACCCCTCAGTCGGAGACGGTGAGGATCGTGCCGGCCGGCGCGGCCGGCACGGGCGCCGTCTTCTCCAGGTCGGGATAGTCGGCATACAGGCCGAGCTGGACGCCGTTGGTCCAGCCGAAGCCGATCTGGGTGGCATATTCGCCGCCGCCGCCAGCACCGCCATCGGTGCGGGTGACGTCGTATTTCTCGACCAGCTTCGACGTCGCCGCGTATCCCGCGGCGACGTTCGCGGTCCAGTTCGCGGCGATCCGGTGCGCGAGCGCGTCCTCGCCGTAGCGCCGGAACCCCTCGACCGCCAGCCATTGCAGCGGCGCCCAGCCGTTCGGGAAATCCCATTGCTGGGTGGTGGCGACCGTGGTCGCCGCCAGACCGCCCGGCCGCAACAGACGGGCGCGGACCGACATCGCGACCGCATGCGCCTGCCTGGCGGAGGCGATGCCGAACACCAGCGGATAGACCGTCGCCGCTGAATAGATCCCGGTGCCGCGGCCGGTCTGTCGCACCAGGTCGTCGAACGCGCCGGCGCCGTCGTCCCACATCAGCCGGCGGATCGCCGACGCCCTGGTCTCCGCCTGGCTGGCGATCCGGTCGGCTTCGGCCTGGTTGCCGGCCAGCCGCTCGCCCTCCGCCAGCCCCAGCTCCAGCCCGTAGAGCAGACTGTTGAGGTCCGCGGGCACGATGTCGGTGGTGCGGATGGTCGACAGGGTCTTGCCGTCCGCCAGCCAGCGCGAGGAGAAATCCCACCCCGATTCGGCCGCCGCGCGCAGGTCGCGATACACCCTGTCCGGCGCCCGGCTGGATTGCCGCGCGGTGGCGATATCCTCCGCATAGCTCTCGTCGCGCGGCGCGTCGCGCTCGTCCCAGTAGCGGTTCAGCAACGTGCCGTCCCAGAGCCTGACGGCGTTGTGCGCGGCCTGTCCCGGCGGCAGGGCGTCGGCACCGCGCATCCAGTACGCGTGTTCCGCGCGTAGCTCGGGCAGATACTGCCTGAACACGTCCGGTCCGCGACGCCTTGCCACCACCGCGAGCAGGGTGGCGAAGAAGGGCGGCTGCGACCGGCTGAGATAGTAGGTGCGGTTTCCGTTCGGGACGTGGCCGAAGCGGTCGATCTCGGAGGCGAAATCGGCGACGATGGAATCGGACAGGTCGCCGCGTCCGGATTGCTCCAGGCCGACCACGTCGAAGAACGTATCCCAGTAATAGAGCTCGTTGAATCGCCCGCCCGGCACCACGAACGGTCGCGGCAGGCTGAGCAGCGAGGAGAAGCGCGGCACGCTCGCGGCGTCGACCGTCAGGACGCTCCAGAGCTGGTCGATATAGGACCGGATCGGTTCGCCGCCATTGGCCAGCGGCACCACCGGGCCGGCCGGGCCGGCGCTGAAGGCCTGGCTCACGAAGCCCGACAGGGAGAATCCCTTCTGGCGCCGGGCGACGTCGTAGGCGAGGTCGATCAGCAGCGGGGCCGCGCGCGGCACCAGGTCGCAGAAGGTCTTCTGGTCGGGATAGAGCGGTGCCAGTTGCACCGCCTGGAACAGACCGTCGAACACGATCGAGGGCGGTCCGGCGGCCTGGGCGTGCGCCGCTCCCGGTCCGGCCACGATTCCCGACAGAGCGACGAAAGCCGCGCCTGGCGCAGTCAGGCTGGAGCGACGGCACGAGGCGGCGCGGCCGCCGTGTTGCGGTCTGGTTCGGCGCATGGAGTCCTCCCGATTTTTTCGTTGCCGCGATTGGCTGGCCGGATGCCTGCCGGGTCAAGTCCGCCGGCCGATCGGCGTTCGGAAAGATCGGTCTGCAACCGGACGGATCGCCGATGCGTTCGCCGCAGCGAGAAGGGGGACGCCCATGCAGGTCCTGCGCGCGTTGGTCGCCTGGTGCGTCCTGTTCGGCCTGTATCTGGTGCTCGCCGGAAGCACGGGCGTGACCGAGATCGCCGCCGGAGCGGGCGCGACCAGCCTGGCCACCCTGCTGATCGTCCTGGTGCACGACAAGCGGCGACGGTCCCTGATCCTGCGACCGCCGCCCCGCGTGCTGCTCCGCTCCGCCATCGCCCTGGCGACCGACTCCGCCCGCATCGGCCTGGTTCTGCTCCGGGCGATCCTGCGCCGTCCGCGCGGGGCGGTCGGCAGCGTCGTCCGCCAGCCTTTCGCCGGCGGCGCCGATACCGCGCGGGATGCCGGGCGGCGCGGCCTGGTGACGCTGCTGGCCTCGCTGGCGCCGAACGGCGTCGTGCTGCATGTCCCGGGCGGGGACGACGTTCTGGTGCTGCACCGGCTGGCGCGGGTGCCCCCGTCCGGCGACCGGGATTGGCCGGTATGACGGTGTGGATGCTGGCCACGCTCGGCCTGCTGCCGCCGGCGGCGGCCGCCCTGCTCGCCACCGCGCGCGGTGGAACCGGCGAACGGCTGGTGGCGCTGCAACTCGCCACCGCGCTGTCGGCGATGCTGCTGGCGCTGATGAGCTTCGCGTTCGACCAGCCCAGCTTCATCGATCTGGCCCTGGTGCTGATCCTGCTGTCGCTGCCGGGAACGCTGCTGATCGCCCTGTTCATCGAGCGCTGGCTGTGACGCGCCTGGCGCTCGACGCGCTGCTGTCGCTGGCGGTGCTGTCGGCGTGGCTGGGCTGTGCCGGGTTCCTCCGCCTGCGCACGGCGCTGGACCGCATGCATTGCGTGGCGTTCGTCAATGCCACCGCCGGCATGCTGCTGACGGTAGCCGCCTTCGTCTCCGACGGTCCGTCGGATCGCGCGCTCAAGATTGCGCTGCTGACCGGGCTGGCGCTTCTCGCCGGGGCGGCCTCGTCGCATGCGATCGGCCGCGCCCTGCTGATCCGCGGCGACCTGCCGGACGCGCTGCGCATCGCCGGCGTCGCGGAACCGGCCGATCCGCGTCCGAACGACGAGACGCGCGGATGAGCGGGCTGATCGCCGTGCTGTTCCTGCTGGTGGCCGCGACCGGCACCATCGTCGCGCTGTCGCGGGTACCGCGCCATCAGGTGATCGCCATGGCGGCCAACGGGCTGGCGCTGTCGCTGCTGTTCATGGCGCTGCAGGCGCCGGACGTGGCGTTCGCCGAACTGGCGGCCGGTACCGCCGCCATACCGTTGCTGTTTCTCGTCGTGCTGGCCAGCATCCGTACCGACCTGATCACCGAGCGCGTCGAACGGCCGGCACCGGGCGAGACGCCACCGGTGCAGAAACCGTGAGCCCTCGCCTGCGGCGCGCGGTGTTCCTGCTCGCCTGCGTCTGCCTGTTGCCGGCGTTCGCCCATGTGGCGTCGACCATGCCGGCGTTCGGCGCGCATCCGCTGCCGTATGGCGACCTGATCAACGCGGTGGGCGTCCGCGAGCGCCACGTCACCAACATGGTGAGCGCGATCAATTTCGACTATCGCGGCTTCGACACGCTCGGCGAGGAGTTCATGATGCTCTGCGCCGTCACCGGCACCACCATCCTGCTGCGCGGCACGCGGGGCGAGACCCAGGACCGGCCGCAGCGTGTGCCCGGCCGCGAGATCCGCCCGCGCGCGGATGCCACCGTGCTGATCTGCCGCCTGCTGGCCGGCTTCACCGTGCTGTTCGGCCTGTATGTGCTGCTGCATGCCATGACCACGCCCGGCGGCGGCTTCCAGGGCGGGGTGATCATCGCCTCCGGGCTGCTGCTGGCTTTCCTCGGCGAGGGCTATCGCGGCTGGCGGCATGTCGCGCATTCCGAGCTGTTCGACGCCGCGGAGGGTGGCGGGGCCGCGCTCTACGCGCTGTGCGGATTTGCCTCGATGCTGATGGGGCTGCCGTTCCTGCAGAACATGCTGCCGCTCGGCAAGAGCGGCGACCTGTTCTCCGGCGGGCTGATGCTGGTCGAGAATGCCGGGGTCGGGCTGGCGGTCGCCGGCGGCTTCGGCATCCTCCTGCTGGAATTCCTGGAAGAGACACGGGAGCCGGAACCGGTGCAGGAGGACGAATGACCGGGTTCCTGCTGCCGCTGCTCCCGTTGCTGCCCTGGGCGGTCGCCGCCTGGCTGTTCGGCGTCGGGCTGTATGCGATCGTCACCAGCCGGCACTACGTGCATCTGATCGGCTGCCTGTCGGTGGTGCAGGCCTCGACCTACGTGCTGCTGCTCGCCGCCGGCTACCGCCACGGCGCGCCGGCGCCGATCTTCTACAGCCGGCCGCCGACGCTGGCGGTCGACCCGGTGCTGCAGGCGCTGGTGCTCACCGACATCGTGATCGGCGCCACCGTGACCGCGCTGCTGCTGGCGCTGGTGCTGCAACTGCACAAGCGGCGCGGCACCATCGATCCGGAGCGCGTCCGGCCGATGCGGCGATGAACGGCCTTCGGCCGATGCGGCGATGAACGGCCTTTGGCCGATGCGGCGATGAGCGCCCTGCTCGCGCTCGCGCTGCAGCCGGTGCTGCCGGTGGCGATTCCGCTGACCGTCGGCGGGCTGATGCTGTCGGTGAGCAAGCGGCTGCCGCGCAAGGTTCCGGACGTGGTCGCGATCCTCGTCGCGCTGCTGTGCTGCGGACTCTGCGCGCTGCTGGCGACCCGCAGCGCGGCCGCGCCGATCGTGTCCTGGTTCGGCGGCTGGACCCCGCGCCAGGGCCAGCCGATCGGCATCGCCTTCGTGGTGACGCCGGCCGGCGGCTGGTTCGCCTGCTTCGTCTGCCTGCTGTTCGCGGCGACCCTCGTGTTCTCCTGGGGATTCTTCGAGAAGACCGCGGCGCATTTCCATGTGCTGATGATCCTGTTCATGGCCGGCATGGTCGGCTTCTGCCTGACCCACGATCTGTTCAACCTGTTCGTCTGGTTCGAGCTGATGAGCGTGGCGGCGTTCGCGCTCACCGGCTACGCGCTGCGTGATTCCGCATTGTCCGGCGCGCTCAACTTCACCGTCGTCAACACCATCGGCAGCTACCTGATCCTGGGCGGCATCGGCCTGGTCTACAGCGAAGTCGGCGCGCTGGATTTCGCCGGCCTCGCGTACGGCATCGCTGGCGTGCCGCACAGCCCGGTAGTGGTCGCGAGTTTCGTGCTGCTGTCGAGCGGCCTGCTGATCAAGGGTGCGCAGGTGCCGTACCAGTTCTGGCTGGCCGACGCGCATTCCGTCGCCCCGAGCCCGGTCTCGGTGATCTTCTCCGGCGCGATGGTGGCGATCGGCCTCTACGGCGTCGCTGAACTGTACTGGACCGTGTTCCAGGCCGCGCCCGTGGTGCAGCATCTGATGCGGTCCATGCTGCTGGGGATGGGCGAGGCCAGCGCCATCGTCGGCGGCGTGATGGCGCTGCTGCAGCGGCATTTCAAACGCCTGCTGGCGTTCTCGACGGTGTCGCATTGCGGGATCCTGCTGATCGGCATCGCGCTCGCCAGCCGGCAGGGCCTGGCCGGCACGCTGCTCTACATGCTCGGCCACGGGCTGGTGAAGGGCGCGCTGTTCATGGTCGCCGGCATCATGCTGGCGGTGCTGGGCGGGATCGACGAGATCGGCCTGCGCGGCGCCGGGCGCCGGATCTGGCCGGCCGGGATCGCCATGGGGTTCGGCGGCCTGCTGCTCGCGGGGCTCCCGGTGGGGGTGATGGATACCGGGCTGGAACGGATCGGCACGGCGATCCACGACGCGCATGCCCGCGTCGCGCTGCCGGCGGTGATGATCGGGCTGGTCTGCACCGGCGCCGCGGTGCTGCGCGTCACCGGCCGCGTGTTTCTGGGCCTGGGGCCGGTCGCGGGGGAGGAGGAGCGCTCGCCGACCGAGCAGGAGCGCGAGGACGCCAACCGGCCGCTCTGGCTGATGCTGGTCCCGACCGCCGCCCTGATCCTGCTCTCTCTGCCGATCGCGCACGATGCCGACCGGCTGGGCTGGGTGGCGGCGAGCCAGCTCATGCAGCCGCGCACCGCTTCGATCCTCGGTCTCGGTCTCGGTTCCGGGCCGGGCTCCGGCCTGGACGCCGTGCCTGCCTCTGCTCTTGTCGCCGTGCCGGCTTGGTCGCCGGCGCCGGTCTCCTGGCTGCCCTGGCTGGCGACCGCGCTGGCGCTCGGCCTGGCGGCGCTGGGGTTGAGCTGGCATCGCCTGCCCGGGACGACGATCCGCCTGTACGAGCGGTCGGTCGGCCCGGTGGTGGCCGGGCTGTCGGCGACGCAGAGCGGCCTGGTGGCGGACTACGTCACCTGGATCACGGTCGGGCTGGCCTTGTTCGGGATCCTGTCGGCGTTCGGCTGATCAGGGTGGGGCTGGCGCCCGGCGATAGACGACGACCGTGAACCGGCCGGCCGGGATGGTCTCGGACGGATCGCCGAACTGGTGCAGGACCAGGTCCAGGGGGAGGTCCAGCGCGCTTCCCGGCTGTCGCTGCGTGACGAAGAACACCGGCCCGTCCCAGTCCCTGGCGCGACGATACCAGGCGCGATCGCAGAACCAGTCGAACGGCACCAGCGCCCGGTCCGGACCCGGCGCCAGCGCCAGCACCGTCGCCGCGCGACGCGACAGCACGGTGGTGATCGATCCCTGCCAGTAGCCGCCATAGCCGTGGGTCAGGCCATGGTCGCGCAGCGTCGCCAGCAGCGCCTGCTCGTCCGGCTCGGCCGGCATCGCGGGCGGCAGGCCGGGCGGCAGGGTCAGCAGGCAGAAGGCCAGCGACGCCGGCATCGCCACCGCGCCATACAGCGCCGGCAGCGTCTGCCGGCCGAACCACCGGGCGGTCAGGATGCCGCCGCAGACCGTCGCCGGCAGGAAGAAGCGCGCGCAACTGGGATCGGCGATCGCCGTGGTCATCACCGTGCTGGCGATGCACAGCACCGCGCTCGACCAGAGCAGCAGGTCGAGCGCCGCGTCCGGCGTGTCGATCGCGATCGCCGGCCAGCCGCGCACCAGGCGCGTCGCGCGGCCGCCGCCCTGCCAGAGCGCGATGGCGAACGCCAGCAGCAGCGGCACCCGCAGCAGCGCGATGTAGGGTCCGCCGATCACCACATGATTGACCAGATGGCCGGAGAAATCGGCGCCCAGCAGACGGGCGATGCTCCGCGCGGCGAAACCGAGATGGTCGAGCAGCGCCGGGAAGCTGGCCAAAATGAGGGTCAGGTGCGCGCTCTCGAATCCTCCGGTGCGCGCGTTCAAACCAAGCAGCAGGCGGGCCAGCACCAGGCCGCAAGCCACCGCGCCGCCCTGCAGCGACATGCCGCGCCGTCGCGTGCGCACCGGCAGGCCGAGCAGCGCGACCGCCAGCAGCGGCAGCGCCGCGACGACGACGAAGATCGGGTCGGCCAGGCTGCCGATGGCGACCAGCCCGCCGAGCAGCGCCGCCTGTGCGGCGCCGAGCCCGCCCGGCCGGGTCGCCAGTCCGAACGCCAGCAGCGTCAGCAGGATCGTGCTCCCATGCGAGGCGACCGTGCTCACGAACGACGCGCCGGGATCGTGCGCGACGAGACCGAACGCGAGCACCGCCAGCGCCAGGCAGAGAATCCCCGGCCGATGCCGCAGCGACGCGCCGCGCAGCGCCAGCCGGCAGCCGACAAGGGCGATGCCGGCCCAGACCAGCGCCTCGAACCCCAGCATCAGCCAGGGCCGCTCGCCGAACAGGCCGATCAGCACCGCCATGCCGAGCACCTCGGTGGGTGCATAATTATCCGGGGCCATCACCCAGCCATGCAGGTGCCAGTTCCCGGACGCCATCGCGCTTGCCGCCAGGAAATTGCTGGCATCGTCGGCATTGCGCGGCATCCAGCCGGTCACCGCCAGGCGGAACAGCGCCAGGGCCAGGAAGCCGAGCGGTGCGATCCAGCGCGCCAGGGCTAAACGGCGGACCAGGACCATGCGACGCTCCGCTCCGGATCGCCCGGACCGCCGGGCGCGCCGGCTGTTAGCATGGCCGGCCGGGTTTGATGAGGCCGCCCCGAAAACGTTGGCGCCCGGGACGAACGGAAGCGTAGGTTGCATCCGGTCTCGATAAAGAGACGAAGGTCTTTGATCGGAGCGGGCCGGTGACGAACACCAACGATAGGCTTGTCGTGGTCGATGTCGGGGCGTCCGGCGGCCTGCAATCCTGCTGGGATCCCTACCATGACCGGATCCGGCCGGTGCTGTTCGAGCCGAACCGAGAGGAGGCGATCAAGCTCCGCGACGGGCTGGCGGGCATCCCGGGCGCTCTGGTGGTCGAGATGGGGCTGGCGTCCCGCACCGGACAGCACACGCTGCATATCGGCCGCGGCTGGGGATGCACCTCGCTGCACGAGGCCGATCCGGTCGCGCTCGAGAATTACGGCATCAAGCCGCAATACGACGAGATCGCGCGGATTTCGGTGGAATGCCGGCGCTACGATTCGCTGTTCGCGTCCGGTCTGGTGCCGGCGCCGGACGCGATCAAGATCGACGTCGAGGGCTACGAATACGAGGTGCTGCTCGGCTTCGGCGGCCTGCTCGAGAACTGCCTGGGGTTGATGGTGGAATCCTGGGTGTACCCGGTCTATCGCGGCACCCGGCTGCTCGGCGAGATCGTCGCCTACCTGCAGCAGTTCGGCCTGGTGCTGCGCCGCTACGCGCCGATCGACGCTTTCGATGGCGACCTGGTGGTGGGCGACGCGTTCTTCTCGCTGCCGCGCGCGGTAGCGGCCAGGCTCGATCCGGTGCGGCGGGCGAAGTTCGAACTGATGAGTGCCGCCTGGGGCCTGCCGACGGGTTAAGCGCGGGAGCCGGCCTCGCGACCGGAGGCGGAAGGCTTGAAGTTTGCGCCGCACTGGCTTATGCGTCCGCCCCTGTTCGCGCGTCCGGGCCTGGAATGGGCATGCCCGGCCGCGACCTTTGTCCTGACGGGTCCGATGGCGGACCCACCCCGAGGGGAAGGGCAACGCACGGCAAGGAGACCGAAATGCCCAAGATGAAGACCAAGTCGTCGGTCAAGAAGCGGTTCAAGATCACCGCGACCGGCAAGGTGCTCGCAGGCCCAGGCAACAAGCGCCACGGGCTGATCAACCGCTCGCAGAAGATGAAGCGGTCCAACCGCGGCAGCCAGACGCTGACCGAGATGGACGGCAAGACTGTGAAGCAGTGGGCCCCCTACGGGCTGGCCTGAGGAGCACTGAGCAATGGCACGCGTCAAGCGGGGCGTCACCACGCACGCCCGTCACAAGAAGGTCCTGGCCCAGAGCAAGGGCTTCGTCGGCCGGTCCTCGACCAACTACCGCATCGCGCTCGAGCGCCTGGAGAAGTCGCTCCAGTACGCCTATCGCGATCGCCGCAACAAGAAGCGCGAATTCCGCGGCCTGTGGATCCAGCGCATCAACGCCGCGGTCCGCGAGCACGGGCTGACCTACAGCCGCTTCATCGCCGGCCTCAACGCCGCCGAGATCGAGATCGACCGCAAGGTCCTGGCCGCGATCGCCTATGACGATCCGGCCTCCTTCGCCGAGATCGTCAAGCGGGTCCAGGCGAAGCTCGCCGCCTGATCCGGGACGGAGTCATCGGAACCGAGACAGGGCCGCACCCGAGAGGGGCGGCCTTTTTCGTGGGCGGCACCGGTCCGATCCGACGCCGGTCTAGAGCACGGTCCGTTCGCCTTGGCTCACGCCCGTGCTCTGGCCTGTTGTTTCAGCGAGCATCTCTATCCGATCGAACGATTCCGCTCGATCGGATGATGCTCTAAGGCGAGAGTTGGGCGGCGACGCTGACCGACGGGTCTGCCGGCACGATTGCCGACGGCGGTGTCGCTTGCGCCTGCGACAGCGCGATCCTCGGGCTGACCCCGGACCGGCCGAGCAGGAAACCCTGCGCGAAGGCGATGCCGTTGTTGCGCAGCCATCTCAGTTGTTCGTTGGTCTCCACGCCTTCCGCGGTGACGTAGATGTTCATGTCAGACGCAAGCCGGCCGATGGTGCGGACGATGGCGCTCACCTTGCGCGACCCGGGCAGGTCGCGGATGAAGCTGGCGTCGATCTTGATTCCATCGACATCGAAACGGCGCAGATAGGTGAGCGACGAATAGCCGGTGCCGAAATCGTCCAGGACGATCTTCACGTTGCGCGCCCGTATCAGGTCGAGCTCGGCGATTGCCCGGGCGCTGGAGCCCAGGAAAACGGACTCCGTCACTTCGAGGGTCAGCCGTTCCGGGGGCAGGCCGCTCTCCTCCAGGCAGGCCTCGAGGATGCCGATGAAACGCCCGGATCGCAGTTGCTTCGGCGATAGATTCACGGCGACCGGGATATGCTCCTCCCAGCTCATCGCCGCCAGGCAGGCCAGGCGCAGCACGCGCTCGCCGAGCCGTTCGATCAGCTCGCTCGATTCCGCCGATGGGATGAACTCTCCGGCGCTGAGTACGCCGCGGACGGGATGATGCCAGCGCGCCAGCGCTTCGGTGGAGACCAACTGGCCGCTCGCGACATCGACGATCGGCTGATACTCGACGAAGATCTGATCCTGATCCAGCGCCGAAGCCAGTTCGGCCAGCAGACGCAGCCGGCCGAGATACTCGGTCTCCATGAACTGCTCGAACAGGCAGAACGTGCCCTTGCCGCGGGTCTTCGCGCAATAGAGGGCGAGGTCGGCGCGTTTCATGAGCTGCTCGGCGGTCAGCCCGTGCTCGGGAAACACCGCCACCCCGAGGCTCGCGCCGGACGGTACCAACTGGTTGCCATTGGCGATGTCGCCCTGCAAATCCTGCCTCACCCGCTCGGCGAGCCGCGCGGCGTCGCCGGCGTCGGCGCAGCGCAGCAGCAGGGCGAATTCGTCGCCGCCGATTCTGGCCGCGTGGTCGCCATCGCCGCAGAGCAGATCGAGCCGGGCGGCAATCGTCTCCAGCAGATGGTCGCCCATCAGATGGCCGAGATCGTCGTTGATCGCCTTGAAGTCGTCGAGGTCGATCAGCAGCAATGCGAAGGTGCCGGGATGGCTCCGAGAGGCGGCTTCGACCTCCGCGACGAAGGTCTGCCGGTTGAGCAGCCCGGTCAGACCGTCGTGACTGGCGAGGAACTCGATCTGCCGGCGCGCGGCGCGCGCCTTGGTGACGTCCGAGCCGATACCGCGAAAACCGCGGAACAGGCCGGCCTCGTCATAGACCGGGTGTCCGGTGAGGTTCAGAAGGGAGATCGTCTCGCCGGTCTTTACACCGATCGACAGGTCCCGGAAGGCGGAGCGCCGGGTGAAGGCCTCGATCAATGTGTCGCGCGGGACGGTCTCGTCGCCCTCGATCAGCGGGAGCTGCCCGAAGCTGACCTGTTCCAGGTGGATCGCGGGCCGTTGCAATACCTCCGCCATCCGAGCACCGACATTGTGCAACCGGCCGAGCGCGTCGGTCTCCCACAGCCAGTCGGTCGACACTTCCTCGTACTCGCGCAGGAACACGCGGACGATCTCGTGTTCGCGCTGCAGATTCAGGCGGTCGATCAGCCGATCCATGATGGTCTTGTTCATGTAGACCAGGCCGGTGAAGGCGAACGCCAGGAAGCCGAGAAACGAGAGCACCGCGGCGACGTCGAGCGGCTGGAGCGCGTAGAGAACGGCGATCAGGGTGAAGAAGGCAGCCGGGACGTAGAATGCCAGCGCCGCGGCGAGCGGGACGCCGAGCATCGGCGCGGACACGAGCGCCATCGCCAGGCCTATCAGGATCGGCTGCTCCTGCTGGCTGGACGTGCTGGCGAATTCGCAGATCAGGGCTCCCCAGGCGATGCCGAGACACACCAGCAGGCCGACGGAGGAGCGGATAAACGGGACGTCGTCCCGCCGGTAGCGCCACCGCACGGCGTTGCCGAGCAGAAAGCCGTACAGCGTCAGCACCGCCCCGAACGTGATGGCGATCTGCGGATGTTCCCAGCCGTCGAATGCCACGGTGAACAGCGTGCATGTACTGGTACCGAACGCGAAGAACAGGCAGATCGTATAGAAGAGGATCGAAGCCTGCTCCGTGCGCAGAGCGGGCTCCAGCGGGATCCGGCTGTAAGTCCTGATGATCGCCCGGACCTGGACGATCAAGGCGAGCGGAGATGGCGTCGCGATCAATGTTGCTGTCGCCGCAGCAGGGGCGGCACGGGGATCAGCATGCCGGTTCGCCGGCGATAGGCCGCGTAACCCGCGGAAAGTCCGGACCGCTCGAAAAAGCGTTCCTCATCGCGGGCGATCCGCAGATACCAGACCATCAGGACCAACGCTAATGCCCATTGCCACCCACCGGCGATGAAACCCGTTCCGACCCAGAACAGGATATAGGACGTATAGAAAGGGTGGCGGATCCATGCATAGGGGCCCGCCGCCACGATCAGGTCCGGGTCGACCTTCTTATAGGCTATGGAAAGGCGCTTTGTCGTCGTCGTCCTTATCGCCCACCAGAACAACAAGGTCGCCGCGACGAAGCAGATCAATCCCGGTCCGATCAGGGGCGTGTCGGCATGCGGATGCCGAAGCATAACCAGGCCGATGAAGCTCGCATAGGCGGCGAGACTGAACAGCGACAGCACGCGCATGCCCCGCGGCATCGGGCCGCGGCATTCGAAATGGCGCGGGATTGCCCACGCGAACGATCCGAACGGGACGAGCGACGCGATCGTGGCGGCCCACTGGCCTGCGCTGCTCATGGCCGCGATGCCGAAAGGCAGACCGGCTCCCCGGCCAGGAAGCCGTCGAGCGAACCGGTCGCCCGTGTATAGGGGTCGATCACCGGATAGGCGGCGCGGATGTCGTCGTAGGTTTCGCGCGTGCAGTAGAGGAGCTGCATCGGACAGCTCAGTCCGGGATAGGATCGCGGCTCGGCCGCCTCTCGGTAGCCGAGACGGCGATACAAAGGAACGTGATTGACCCGGACGCAGGCGAAGATGATCTGCGTGTGCGTGGTCATCGCGATGTAGCCGGCCATGCGATAGAGCAGGAACACCAACCCCTGGTTGTTCTCGCAGGCAGGGCTCCTGACCATCCGGTTCACCTCGAGGCCGCGCTGGCCGAAGCCGGGATTGCGATTTTCGCGCAGCAGCCGGAAGACGGCATCCGGATAGACGTCCGCGGCCGCGGATCGCTGGCCGGACCCGAGCGAAAGGCTGCAGGTCCTGACCGAACCGACCGGCCGGTCGTCCAGATAGATCACCATCGTCAGGGTGTTTGGCAGCGCGTCGTATTCGTCGACGAACATGCCGGTCACGTTGGGTGCGATAAAGCCCTGCGAGAGATAGGCGTCGTAGCGCAGCCGATAGGCGTCCAGTCTGGTCTCCGCATCAAGCGCCAGACGCGCGGTGTAGCTCGCATTGCGGACGGGCAACAAAGGGCGAACAGGACTGTCAAGCATAAGAGACAATTCCAGTTATTTCGACGTTCCCGATCTATGTAGTTGGAATCTGGACGAAAGAGAATAACGAATTGCTCACATCTTCGTAACGTTACGGTCCGGTCGCATTTCCGGCTCGCGCTGGAGACAGCTAGGATGAGGCAGGGAGATTGGGTGATGACCGAATTCACGCCTGTCGCGACTGTGTCGGACTACCGGCTACTCGACGAGGGCGACGTGCTCTTGGGATATCTCGACGGCATCAGCGCGTGCCCGGAACCCGGCTCGGACCGGTCGCGCGCCTACTGGCATGGCTGGCGCAACGGCAGGGTCGATGCCGGGCTGGCGCGGCCGGACACCGCGCAGATGCTGCTCGAGGCCGCGTTCGCCGCCCTCGACCGCGAGAATGCGGCCTGAGGGCGGCTGCGGCTGGGTCTGCGGCCCGGGCTCGGCTCAGCGCAGCGAGCGTCCCAGCGCGGCGGCGATCGCCTCGGCCGCATCGTCCGGGGTCAGGAACCCCTGCCTGGCCACCGAGACCGTGTCGCCGACGAAACGCGACAGGTAGGCCGCAGGTGTCGGATACAGCGACCGCAGCCTGGCCTGGCTGAAATCGACCACCTGGCCGGACAGCGAGCAGTTCAGGCTGCTGGCGCCGGTGCTCTCGGTATAGGTCGCGACCGGGACGTCGAGCTCCGGCGCCCGCACGCCGCCCAGGCCGTTGCCGTTGCCGTCCAGGGTGGTGACGTTGCCGGGCGGCGTGCCGGTCGCCTGCAGCAGCGGCGCATGCGGCGGCGCGCGGCCGTCGCGCACCCAGCCCTCCAGGGCGGCGAAGCTGGCATCGAGCAGATAGCGGCCGGGGAAGGTGCTGAGCTTCGCCCCCGCCTGGCAGGTCGCGTAATCCTCGACCAGGGTGGTGCCGCCGGCCTGGTGGGTGTCGGCCGCGTTGGCGGCTGAGGTGGTCTGCTCGACCACGACGTGCGCCGGCCCGGCGGCCTCGTAATACCGATAGCGGTCGTGCGCCGCGTCGCTGTCGGCGCGGTAGGCCTGGCGGGCGTCGCGATAGTCGGTCTGCGACTGGGTGGCGATGATGGCGGCGTCGCGCGAGCGCAGCACGTTGCGCGGGTCGCCGGCGGCGGGCGCGGTGCTGCACTGGTCGAGCGGGGCGGCGATGCCGAAGCCCGAGCCGACCAGGTAGCCGTCGAACACCGGGGCGCCGGAGACGCGCGGGGCGATGGCGTTGATGTAGGCCACCAGGTCGATCGCGCTCTGCGAATAGCCCGCCGCGTAGACCGCGCGGACCTTGTAGCCGTGCAGCGGGCTGCGCGGGTCGTCGCTGCGCACCAGCGAGCCGGTCTGGCTCAGCACGTCCCACAGCAGCCCGTCCTCGGTGGCGTGGGAGGCGCCGCCGACGATGCTGCTCAGGACCGGGCAGCTCGCCGCGGTCTCGTTCGGGTTCGGGTTGGCCCAGGACAAGGCGGCATAGCGGGTGGGGTTGAAGGTCTTGAGCCCGGCGATGGTGACCGGCTTGCTGGTGATGCCGATCCACACGTCGCCGCGGCTGGTGAAATAGTCGTGGCTGTACGACCACAGCACCGGCAGGTCGTAATTGTTGGTGGCGTTGAGCAGCTCGACGATCACGTTGCCGCTGAAGCGGGACGGGTCGGTCGGGCGGCGCACCAGGATGCGGTTGGTGTACGGCCCGCGGCGCAGCACCCGGACCTTGGTGTCGAGCGGGTCGGCCACGCTCTCATACTGATAGACGTTGGCGGTGCCGCCGAGGAAATATTCGTCCTCGCGGTAGCCGCGCGCGGCGAGATCGATCGGCACCGCCTGGTAGGCGGCGGCGTCGAAGGCGTGGTTGCCTTGCGTGGAGCCGGCGATCGGCCCGGTGACGGTCGGGATCGCCCGGGGGCCGGCCCCCGAACTGCCTGCCGCTGCGGTGCCGATCCGGGCGCCGGCCGCCAGGCCGAGCGAGAGGGCGGCGATCCCTGCGTGACGCAGGATCGAAGGTCGGATGCTCATGGCTGTCTCCTCTGCCGCCCGTTTCCCGGGCGATCGATTCCGATCTCGAGGCGCTGCGACGGACTGACCGTCCGGGCCTCGGTCGATCCAGAATCCTTAGACCGGGATTGCAGAATTCGCAATGCAGACGTCATGCGGAGTTGGCCCGGCGGTCGCGCGGTGCTCTGGTCGCGTGGTCCGCGATCGTCTAAGGCAAATCCCCTTATCGAAACGGGTGTCCGGAGGGGCCAGATGACGGACGATCTCGACACGCTGAAGCAGGAGGTTCTCGCCGCCCTGGACGCCGCGACCGATGCGCGGTCCTGGGACGCCGTGCGGGTCGGCACGCTCGGCAAGTCCGGCCGTCTGACGGCGCTGCTGAAGGCGCTGGGCCAGGCGGCGCCGGAGGAGCGCAAGCAGCGGGGCGCGGCGCTGAACCAGTTGCGCGACGCGCTCGGCCAGGCGATCGAGGCCAGGGGGCAGGCGCTGGAGCAGGCCGCGCTCGAGGCCCGCCTGAGCGGCGAGCGGGTCGACGTCACGCTGCCGGTCCCGCCGGAACCGCAGGGCCTGATCCATCCGCTGAGCCGAACCGTCGAGGAGATGGTGGCGATCTTCGGCGCGATGGGGTTCGCGGTGGCGGAGGGGCCGGACATCGAGACCGACTGGCACAATTTCTCCGCGCTCAACACGCCGGCGCATCATCCCGCCCGCACCGACCACGACACCTTCTATCTGCCGCCGCGCGACGGCGAGGCGCCGGCCAGCCGGGTGCTGCGCACCCAGACCTCCGGCGTGCAGATCCGCACCATGCTGGCCCAGGAGCCGCCGATCCGCATCATCGTCCCGGGCCGCACCTACCGCGCCGACCATGACGCGACCCATTCGCCGATGTTCCATCAGTGCGAGGGGCTGGTGATCGGCCCGGCGACCGGCGCCGGCGCGATCACGCTGGGGCATCTTAAGGGCACGGTGATCGAGTTCCTGCGCGCCTTCTTCGGCCGGCCGGGCCTGCCGGTGCGGTTCCGCGCCTCGTATTTCCCCTTCACCGAGCCGTCGATGGAGATCGATATCGGCTGGTCGCGCCGCACCGGGGAGATCGGCGGCGGCGAGGACTGGCTCGAGGTGCTGGGCTCGGGGATGGTGCATCCCAGGGTGCTGGCGAATTGCGGCCTGGATCCGCGGCAGTGGCAGGGTTTCGCCTTCGGCATGGGTATCGAGCGCCTGACCATGCTCAAGCACGGCATCCCCGACCTGCGCTCGCTGTACGAGAGCGACCTGCGCTGGCTGCGCCATTACGGGTTCGGCGCGCTGTCGCCGGCGATGCTGCACGAGGGGTTCTGAACCATGAAGTTCACCCTCTCCTGGCTGCGCGACCATCTCGACACCGACCGCTCGCTGGACGAGATCTGCGCGGCGCTGAACCGGATCGGCCTCGAGGTCGAGGGCGTGGAGAATCGCGGCGCGGCGCTGGCCCCGTTCCGCACCGCGCGCATCCTGGAGGCGACGCAGCATCCCAACGCCGACCGTCTGCGGGTGTGCCGGGTCGATACCGGTGCGGACGCGCCGGTGCAGGTGGTGTGCGGCGCGCCCAACGCACGCGCCGGCATCTCGGTGATCTTCGCGCCCCCCGGCACCTTCATCCCCGGCAGCGCCATCACCATCAAGGCCGGCGCGATCCGCGGCGAAGCCAGCGACGGCATGCTGTGCTCGCTGCGCGAACTCGGGCTCGGCACCGAGCATGACGGCATCGCCGAGCTGCCCGACAACACCACGCCGGGACAGAGCTACGCCAATTTCGCCGGGCTGGACGATCCGGTGGTCGAGATCGCCATCACTCCGAACCGCGGCGACGCGCTCGCCATTCGCGGCATCGCCCGCGACCTGGCCGCCGCCGGGCTGGGTCATCTGCGTCCCTGGCTGGCCGAGACGGTCGAGCCGCGGTTCGAGAGCCCGATCGTCTGGCGCAACGCCTTCGCCGAGGCCTGTCCCTGGGTGCTCGGACGCACCATCCGCGGCGTGCGCAACGGGCCCAGCCCGTCCTGGCTGCAGGAGCGGCTGACCGCGATCGGGCTGCGGCCGATCAGCGCGCTGGTCGACGTGACCAACTTCTTCGCGTTCGATCTCGGCCGGCCGCTGCACGTGTTCGACGCCGGCAAGGTCTCCGGCGGCGCGCTCACCCTGCGACGCGGCGACGGCGAGACGCTGCGCGCGCTGGACGGCAAGGACTACGTCGCCGACGGCGAGGATTGCGTCATCGCCGACGCCGCCGGGGTGCAGTCCTTCGCCGGGCTGATGGGCGGCGCGGCGACCGGCTGCACCGAGGCCACCACGGACGTGTTCGTCGAATGCGCCCTGTTCGACCCGGTCAGGATCGCGCTCAGCGGGCGTCGCCATGGGCTGAATTCCGACGCGCGGCAGCGTTTCGAGCGCGGCATCGACCAGGCGCTACCGGTGGCGGCGCTGGAGGCGGCGACCAGGATGATCCAGGAGCTGTGCGGCGGCGAGGCCAGCACGGTGGTCTCGGCCGGCGCCGAGCCGGCCTGGCGGCGCACCGCGTCGCTGCGTTTCGCCCGCATCGCCGGGCTGGGCGGGCTCGACCTTCCGCCGGACGAGGCGGTGGCGGCGCTGGAGCATCTCGGCTTCGAACTGCGCGCGCGCGACGCGGCGCAGGCGACGTTCGCGGTGCCGTCCTGGCGCAACGACGTCGCCGCGCCGATCGCCCTGGCGCTGCCGCCCGGCGGCGACCATGACGAGGCGGCGGCGCTGGACGCGGTCGCCGAGGTCGAGGCGGAGGCGGACCTGATCGAGGAGGTGCTGCGTCTGCGCGGGCTCGACAGCGTGCCGCCGGTGAGCCTGCCGTCGCTCGGCCCGGTGCCGCTGCCGTCGCTGACGCCGCGCCAGGTCAGGAGCGCGGTCGCGCGCCGCGTGCTGGCGTCGCGTGGACTGGCGGAGTGCGTCGGTTTCAGCTTCACCGCGCGCAGCCAGGCGGCGCGGTTCGGCGAGGCGGCGGAGTCGCTGCGCCTGCTCAACCCGATCGCCGCCGATCTCGATCAGATGCGGCCGACGCCGCTGGCGACCCTGGTGCAGGCGGCCGGGCGCAACCTCGCCCGCGGCGTCGCCGATCCGGCGCTGTTCGAGGTCGGCGCCGGGTTCACCGACATCGCACAGCTCTCGATCGCCGCCGGCCTGCGGCTCGGGCGATCGCCGCGTCATCCCGGCCGGCCGCAGGCCGCGGTCTCGCTGTGGGACGCCAAGGCCGACCTGATGGCGCTGCTGTCGGCGCTGGGCGTGCCGGGCGAGGCGCTGTCGATCACCGCGGACGCGCCGTCGCACTATCATCCCGGCCGCTCCGGGCTGGTGCGGCAGGGGCCGAAGCTCGTGCTCGGCCGGTTCGGCGAACTGCATCCTGGGCTGCTGGCGCAGCTCGGTCTCGACGGTCAGGCGGTGGCGTTCGAGGCGTTCCTGGATCAGGTCGCCGACCCGAAGAAGCGGCGCAAGACGCCGCCCGACCTGCCTGCGCTGCAGCCGGTGCGGCGGGATTTCGCCTTCGTGGCGCCGCGTCACGTCACCGCCGAGGCGCTGCTGCGTGCGGTGCGCGGCGCCGACCGCGCGCTGATCGCCGGCGTGACGCTGTTCGACGCGTACGAGGGCGACAAGATCGCCGAGGGCATGCGCTCGCTGGCGATCGAGGTGGTGTTCCAGCCGCGCGAGCGCACGCTGACCGATGCCGAGCTTGAGGCTGCCTCCGCCAAGGTGGTCGCCGCGGTGGAGAAGGCGACCGGCGCCCATCTTCGCGGCTGATCGTCGCGGCTCGCCCCGCGCCTGAATGTCGCGGCTCGCCCCGCGCCTGAATGTCGCGGCTCGCCCCGCGCCTGAATATTGACGTCATCTGCGACCAGGATCGGAACGAGCAGGCGCTCCGGACGTCCTGGCGCAGGGGAGAACCTTATGAAGAGTCTGCTATCGACGGCCGCGTTCGCGTCACTCGGCTTCGTTGTTCCGGCGCTGGCCGCTCCGATGGTCCAACCCACCCACGATCTCTATGCCTGCGTCGATCCCCGCGCGACCACCGCGCTGGCGATCCCGGATGGGCGGCTGAGCAATCGCAAATGGGTCGATTACGTGCATCGCACCGGGCATTGCGTCGTGCTGCCCGCGAGCCAGCAGTTCGAAGTGGTGGCGCAGCAGGGCCCGCTGGTGCTGGTCAAGCCGGTCGACGCCACCAGCGACACGCCGCCGGTCTATGCGCAGCAGGCGGACATGCAGCAGAGCGCGGCGCCGCAGGATCCTGCGGCGCAAGCCGCGCCTGGCACCGTCGCGGCGCAAGCCGCGCCTGGCACTGCCGCGGCGCAGGCCGCGCCGGCGCAACCGCAACAGCCGGATCAGGTTCCGGCCCAGCTTGCGACACCGGCTGCTGATCCGGCCGTGGCTCCGTCCCAGGTTTCGACCCAGGCCCCGGCTCAGCCGGCCGACCAGCCGGCCGTGCCGGCCGCGGCCTCCGCACCGCCGCCGGCCGCGACGCCAGCGGCGCCCGTCGCCCAGCCGCCTCCGCCGGCTCCGGACAATGCCGCACCGGTGACCGCGCCGCTCGGCACCCCGGCTCCGGCAACGGCGCCGGTTCGTTCGTCCGGGGTGTCGGCGCTGCTGATCCTGCTGGTGGTGCTGGCCCTGGTGGCCCTGGTCGGCGTCGCGGTGGCGATCGCGCGGCAGCAGCGCCGGTTCGCGCATGTCGAGGACCGGAACTGGCCGCCGGAGGATGACGGGCGCGATCCTCTGGGCCACGCGGCCCCGGCCGCAGCCGCGCCGCCCCGTCCGGCGCGCTCGCCGCAGGCCTTCCGCAGGGATTGCGTCGCGGTGCTGGAACAAGGCGGCTGGGCGATCCAGCCGAGCTTCGCGGTCGGCGCCGCCGAGGAGGATGGCAGCCCGGACATCGTCGGCCGCAAGCAGAACGCCGTGCTTGCGGTGCGCTGCCGCGCCGGCGACGAGCAGGTGAATCTCGCGATGATCGACGAGGCCGCGACCATGGGCCGTCGCATCAATGCGCACGTCACCGTGCTGGCGACCGAGGCGCGGCTCACCCAGCGCGCGCATGACGAGGCGCTGCGCCTGCATGTCCATGTGCTGCCGATCGAGGAGCTCAATTCGCTGTCCGCCTGAGCCTCGGGCCGCCGCGTCTCGGGCCGCCGCGTCTAGGGCCCGATCCCGGTGAGCGCCTGGTGGTCCGGCAGCGGTCTGCGTCTGCTGGAAACGCCGGACGCGCTGATCGTCGGCGCGCTGTCGCAGCGCGGGCTCGCGCGGGCGCGGACCCATGCGTTCCGGCAACTGCGCGCCTGGCAGGAGCAGTTGCCGATATTGCGCGACGCGATCGGCCGCCTGGACGAGCCGGGACTCTGGCAGGTGCTGCTGGGATTCGAGATCCCGCGCCTCGGTGGCCGGATCGACGCGGTGCTGCTGTCGCCGCAGGCGGTGTTCGTGGTCGGCTTCAAGATCGGCGCCGACCGGTTCGACGACGTGGACAAGGCGCGGCTGCAGGATTGCGCGCTCGACCTGCAGGATTTCCACGCCGGTTCGCGCCGTCATCCGATCCTGCCGATCCTGGTCGCGACCGAGGCGGCGCGTCCGCGCGCGACGCCGCCGCTGATGCTGCCTGGCGTCGCTCCGGTGATGGAGGCCAGCGCAGCCAGCCTGCCGGGACTGATCGCCGCGCTGCACCGTCTGCCGCCGTCGGTGGGGCCGGCGCTCGACGTGTCCGGCTGGATGCGGGCCGCCTACCGGCCGGTGCCGAACGTCGTCGACGCGGCCTGCCGACTCTACCAGCGACACGATGTCGCAGACATCGTCAGCGCCCGCGCCGACTCGATCAACCTGACCCGAACCACCGAGTGCATCGCCGCACTCCTGGCGCGGCATCGCGCGGCGGGCACCAGGCTGATCGCCTTCGTCACCGGCATCCCCGGCGCGGGCAAGACGCTGTGCGGATTAAACGCGGCGTTCTCCGATGGCGCCGACGGCGCGCGCGCAACCTTCCTGACCGGCAATCCCACCCTGGTGCACGTGCTGCGCGAGGCGCTGGTGCGCAGCGTCGCCAGCAACGCGGCCGAGCGCCGCGCCGCCGCGCACCGCATGCAGGGCGTGATCCAGGCGCTGCCGGCGTTCCGCGATCATGGCGTAGCGAGCGGACAGGTGCCGCCGGAGCGGGTGGTGGTGATCGACGAGGCGCAGCGCTGCTGGACCGCATCGCACGCGATCGCCCGGACCCGGGACCGGCCGGTTAAGCTGGACCGGTCGGAGCCGGCGCATCTGCTCGACATCATGGCGCGGCATGACGGGTTCGCGGCGATCCTCTGCCTGATCGGCAACGGCCAGGAAATCCATGACGGCGAGGGCGGGCTGGCGGCCTGGAGCGCGGCGCTGGCGGACCGTCCGCACTGGCAGGTCGCCGCCGCGGAGAGCACGCGCACCGATCCGGTGCCGCGCAACCGGCTCGGTGCGGGCGTGCCGGTCTCGGTCGAGCCGGCGCTGCATCTCGACGTGCCGGTGCGCGCCCTGCGCCACGATGCCGCGCCGCGCTGGGTCGATTGCGTATTGGCCGGCGATGCCGCCGCCGCGCGGGCGGTGGTGGCGGAGAGCGGCATCGTGCCGTTCCGCCTCACCCGCGACCTGTCCGCGCTGCGTGCCGGGCTGCAAGCGAGGGCGCGCGGCATCCACCGCGCCGGTCTGGTGGCGAGCGCCGGCGCGCGCCGGCTGCGGGCCGAGGGGCTGGGCTGCGAGCTGCCGCACATGGACGCCGATGCGGTGGCGCGCTGGTTCCTGGATAGCTGGACCCGCGACCGCGATGTCCGCGCCTCGGACGCGCTGGAGCTGGTCGCGACCCAGTTCTCGGTGCAGGGGCTCGAGCTCGACCAGGTCGGGCTGTGCTGGGACGGCGACCTGGTGCGCGAGGGAACCGGGCCGGGCTGGCAGGCGCGGTCGTTCCGCGGCACGCGCTGGCAGGTGTCGCGCGATCCGGACAAGATCGCCTGGCGCCTCAACAGCTACCGCGTGCTGCTGACCAGGGCGCGCTACGAGACGCTGATCTGGGTGCCGCGCGGCGCCGCCGAGGATCCGAGCCGCGACCCGGCGGTGCTGGACCGGATCGCGTCGTTCCTGCTCGAATGCGGCGTGACGACCTTGTAGCGACGGCGCGCCCGAGCCTCAGCCGGCGCGTGCGAGCTCGCCGACCTGCGATGCGCCCGGCGCTTTGCCGAGCCGGCCGATCGGCAGCACGTCGTGGCCGAAGGTCTCGCTCAGCACTTCCGCGGCGGCGAGATAGAAGGCGGCGATCGCGGTCAGCAGGCCGGTATAGCCGCCCAGCACATGGACCCCGGCGCTGCCGGTGAACTCGCCGGCGGCGAGCAGAAAGAAGGTGACCCACAGCAGGAGGAACACCGAGCCCACCGCCCGGTTGGCCTGGAAGGTGGCGCACCACATGATCAGGGTGAACAGGCCCCACAGCGCGAGATACCAGCCGACGATCCCGGCCGGCACCCCGGCATGGTAGAAGCCGACGAACAGCGCGAACGACCACCAGAAGGCGCCGTAGCCGCAGAAGGCGACGAAGCCGAACGTGTTGCCGCGCGGGAATTCCAGCAGCCCGGCGGCGAACTGCGCGGTGCCGCCGAACGCGAAGGCCAGCGCCAGCACCATGCCGATGCCGGTGGCCGGATACCAGCCGGCATTGATCATGCTCAGGATCCAGGTGGTGGTGGCGAATCCGACGAGCCCCAGCGGGGCCGGGTTGGCGAGTTTCATGGGCTGTGTTTCCTCAGCCGCGCGCCTCGGGGCGGGCGCGTCGGCAGGGACGATCATCGCATGGCGGCGCGGACGGCGCATCCATCCAGTCGGTCCGGCCGCGGCTGACTTTTGCCGGTATTTCGCCTATTGCTGGCGGCATGACCGACACGCCTCTCTCCCTGATCCGCAACTTCTCGATCATCGCCCATATCGACCACGGCAAATCGACGCTCGCCGACCGCCTGATCCAGACCTGCGGCGGCCTGACCGAGCGCGAGATGACCAACCAGGTCCTCGACAACATGGACATCGAGCGGGAACGCGGCATCACCATAAAGGCGCAGACGGTCCGGCTGTCGTACCCGGCCAAGGACGGGCAGACCTACGTGCTCAACCTGATGGACACGCCCGGCCACGTCGATTTCGCCTACGAGGTGAGCCGCTCGCTGGCGGCCTGCGAGGGCTCGCTGCTGGTGGTGGACGCGTCGCAGGGGGTCGAGGCGCAGACCCTGGCCAACGTGTATCAGGCGCTCGATGCCGGGCACGAGATCGTACCGATCCTGAACAAGATCGACCTGCCGGCCGCAGAGCCGGAGCGGGTGCGCCAGCAGATCGAGGACGTGGTCGGCATCCCGGCCGACGATGCGGTCGAGATCTCGGCCAAGACCGGCATCAACATCGAGGGCGTGCTGGAGGCGCTGGTGACCCGGCTGCCGCCGCCGACCGGCGATGCCGAGGCGCCGCTCAAGGCGCTGCTGGTCGATAGCTGGTACGACGCCTATCTCGGCGTGGTGATCCTGGTGCGGATCAAGGACGGGCATCTGCGGCGCCACGCCAAGATCCGCATGATGGCCAAGGGCACGGTGCACAATGTCGAGCAGGTCGGCATCTTCAGCCCGGCGATGCGGCCGGTCGAGGTGCTGGGTCCGGGCGAGATGGGCTACATCACCGCGGCGATGAAGACCGTGGCCGACTGCAATGTCGGCGACACCATCACCGAGGATCGCCGTCCGGCGGCTGAGGCGCTGGCGGGATTCAAGCCGTCGGTGCCGGTGGTGTGGTGCGGCCTGTTCCCGATCGACGCCGACGATTTCGAGAAGCTTCGCGAGAGCCTGGGCAAGCTGCGTCTGAACGACGCCAGCTTCCATTTCGAGGCGGAGACGTCGGCGGCGCTGGGGTTCGGCTTCCGCTGCGGCTTCCTCGGCCTGCTGCATCTGGAGATCATCCAGGAGCGGCTGAGCCGCGAGTTCGACCTCAACCTGATCGCGACCGCGCCGTCGGTGGTGTACCGGCTGTATCGCACCAACGGCGTGCTGGAGGAGCTGCACAACCCGTCCGACATGCCGGACAGCATGCAGATCGAGCGGATCGAGGAGCCCTGGATCAAGGCCACCATCATGGTGCCGGACGAGTATCTCGGCTCGATCCTGACGCTGTGCAGCGAGCGGCGCGGCCAGCAGACCGACCTGACCTATGTCGGCGGCCGGGCGATGGCGGTGTATCGGCTGCCGCTGAACGAGGTGGTGTTCGATTTCTACGACCGGCTGAAGTCGGTCAGCCGCGGCTATGCCAGCTTCGACTATGCGATGGACGGCTACGAGGAGAGCGACCTGGTGCGCATCTCGATCCTGGTCAACCAGGAGCCGGTGGACGCGCTGAGCTTCGTCGCCCACCGCTCCGCGGCGGAGGCGCGCGGCCGGGCGATCTGCGGCAAGCTGAAGGACCTGATCCCGCGCCAACTGTTCAAGATCGCGGTGCAGGCGGCGATCGGCGGCCGGGTGATCGCCCGCGAGACGATCGGCGCGATGTCGAAGGACGTGACCGCCAAGTGCTATGGCGGCGACATCAGCCGCAAGCGCAAGCTGCTGGACAAGCAGAAGGAGGGCAAGAAGCGGATGCGCCAGTTCGGCAAGGTGGAGATCCCGCAGACCGCCTTCCTGGCCGCGCTCAAGATGGATGGCTGACGCCGCGCCCCTCCGATAGCGTCCGCTCTTGCGTCCGGCGGCGACCTTGCTATGGTCCGCCGCCCTGAGCTGCCCTTACCGCTCGGGCCAGGCTGGACAGGTGGCCGAGCGGCTTAAGGCGCACGCTTGGAAAGCGTGTGTGCGTGAAAGCGTACCGTGGGTTCGAATCCCACCCTGTCCGCCAGAACTTCCCTCATCTCACTGACAGACACCCAATTAGGTTCGAGAACCCAAAGGTGCCGCTGTTTGCGCGCACTCTTCGACTGAGCGGACCTCGTAGGTCCTCAGAGACGCTATAGGTCGCACGGTTTGCGTCGAAAGCGCGGTTCCGTCTCTGCGGGGCGTTTCGGCAGTCCCTTATCCAAGCCGGTGCATCGTGGCCTGTGCGATCGCTTTTGAGCCCGAACGGCGACGGGCGTCCTTCGGTCAGGCGCCGCGCCCCCCGATGCCGATTTCGCTGGTGTCTGGCGCCCTGATCAGGCCAGCAGGCGCGCCGATCTCGACTCCGGGAACCCAAGTGTCTTGCGCTGCTGATCCCAGGCGAGGGGCAGGCGGGTGTCCTGCATCAGTCGGTTGGCAGTCAGTTCAACCGGTTGCTGTCCGGTGAGTATCGCGGTGACGATGTCAGGCGCCAGAAAGGCCAGCCTTGCCAGGCGCGTGACATAGGACTTGGTCAGCGACTCTGCGACTGCCACCTCGGGTAGCGCGCTGTGCTGCAGCTTCTCCCAGACTTGCCGTGCCCTGATGATCACACGGATCAGGTTGGCATCCAGCCGCGGCGTGAGATCCGCATCGGTCAGGAGCCGGTTCTCGAGGCCGGCGCGCTTGATCCGCGCCCCCACCGAGAGGGTAATCGTCGCGTTCTGATCATCCTCTAGGGCCTGCATGGCTGAGCCTGGCTTGAGGGTCGCCAGCTGCTCAGGACGCAGATGGAGCACGACCTGGTCAGGGTGCACAACGATCTGGGCCAGCAGATGAGTGAGGATGCGGCGCTGCTCGGGCTGCGGCAGGTCCGGCCAGTCCCGACTGAGCGCGGAGGCATGGTCGAGGACGGGTCGCATTAGGCCTCGATCGATGGCGGTCGATGCGAGTGCGTCAAACAGCAGGGCCTCGTTGCCGAGGAAATGCCTGAGGCGGTCGACAACCGTCCGCTCGAGATCGGTTGCGGGAATCCGCTTACCTTGCGTCGCCGCCTCTCGTCGGCCGCTGATCAGTGCGCTCGACACATAGTAGCGGTAGCGTCTGCTGCCCTTGACCGCGTGGGTTGGGGTGAGCCGATGGCCGGCCTCGTCATACAGGAGCCCGGCCAGGAGGCTTGGATGCTGGGCTCGGGCTGCAGTGCCCAGCTGCGCGCGTTTCTCAGACAATCGCTGCTGCACCGCCTCCCACAGATCCGGCGCGACGATCGCTTGATGCTCGCCTGGATAGATCGCCTGCTTGTGTGCGATTTCGCCCCGGTAGAGCCGATTCTGCAGCAAGGTGTAGAGGGCACCGCGGCCGAGCGGCCCGCCCCCTGGTCTGGCGGATGACCCGGGTCGGTGTTTGCTGCTTGTGCCATCGGCCTGCAGCACGGCTTGCAGGTCGAGGACGGTCCCGACCTCCAGGTAGCGCCGGAAGATATGCCGTACGGTCTCGGCCTCGGGCGCATTGATCACCAGTTTGCGGTCGACGACGTCATAGCCAAGCGGGATGCTCCCCCCCATCCACATGCCTTTACGCTTGGAGGCGGCGATCTTGTCTCGAATGCGCTCGCCGGTGACCTCGCGCTCGAACTGGGCGAATGAGAGCAGCATGTTCAGCGTTAGCCGGCCCATGCTGGTGGTGGTGTTGAACTGCTGGGTGACGGAGACGAAGCTGACGTCCTGCGCGTCAAAGACGTCGACGATCTTGGCGAAATCTCCCAGGGATCGGGTCAGTCGGTCGACCTTGTAGACGACGACCAGATCGACCTTTCCGGCGGCGATATCGGCAAGCAGCCTTTGCAGGGCGGGGCGTTCCAACGTGCCACCGGAGATCCCGCCATCGTCGTAGAAGGCCGGGAGCGCCGTCCAGCCCTCGTGACGTTGGCTGACGATGTAGGCCTCACAGGCCTCCCGCTGCGCATCGAGGCTATTGAAGGCCTGCTCCAGACCCTCCTCGGAGGATTTGCGGGTGTAGATCGCACAGCGCCGGACCGAAGGCGCACCCTCCCTGGCGGCGGTCGGTTTGCCCGTTGGCCGGGACTTGCGCATGGGCGACTTACCTCAGCCCGAAGAACCGTGGACCCGACCATTGCGCGCCGCTGATGGCCCGAGCGATCTGGGATAGGGACCGGTAGTGCTGACCGAGGTGTTCGAATCCGTCGTCCAGCACCCGCACGCTATGGGCCCGCCCATTCCAGTCCCGGAGCAACGTCGACCCGGGCTTGAGCTGAACCACCGGCGGTCTGCCGGCTCCGGCTCCTTTGGGTGAAGCGACGGCTCCTGCCCGTGCCGCCCCCTTGAGTTTGCGCAGCATCGCCGGAGGGAGGCCGCCGAAGCAGCTCTCCTGCAGGCGGTGAGCTAAAGCTAGCTGGAGCAGGCTTTGGCCCAGGCGAGCGGGCGGCTTGCTGCGGAAGGCTGCTCGCCATGCGTCCCGGAGCTGAGGCAGATCCATCGCGCTGATTTCCGACAGACGCGCCTCCAGGTTCGAGTCCATGACTCGTCAGCTCTGCGCTGCGCCTAGCAGCCGGTAGCTTTTGCGGCCGTTCTGCTGGTCAAGGTGGGTGGCAAAGCCGCGCTGGCGCAGGCGGGTGAGGGCGGCCCGCGCCGTGTGAGGCTGCCAGCAGGTCAGGCTTACAAGCTCTGCCAGGGTGGCACCGTCTGCCTGGGAGATAGCATCGACTACCTGACCCAGCTTGCCGGCAGGGCGAGCTACCTCCGGAGTCGTTTCCTGAGCTTGTCGGGTGTCCTGCGCGACCGGGCTGTCAGGATCGTTGGTCCGCTCGGTCCCGGTCTGGCCGACAACGGCTTGGACGCCCTGTTTCGTCAACCGCAGGGCCAGCGATCGGCCGTCAGCGTCCTGCCGCCAGGCGAGCGACGACGTCCGGGTTGTTTTCTCCTCAACCAAGCCGGCCCGTAGCAAGGATGCGAGCAGCATCTCGAGCCGCTTATCGAGTTTCAGCCCGTCTGGAAGCGGCAGCACCATTCGGCTGCGACGCTGCATTGCCGCCTGGAGGATCAGCATGCGCCGGTGCGAGAGGCGCGGGGAGTTCTGGAGCTTGTTCATCGGCTGAGGTCCTTGTCGGCACCACACATCGTGGTGCGCCCACTGACCTAAGCCGGCGGTGTGCCGGCACTCGGGAGGTCGCTCGCTGGAGCGGCTCGCCTGAGCCCAGCAATGCTTCCGCGGACGGGGAATGCAAGTCGTTTCTGGCGACGCTGAAAAAACTGGACCCTGTGAGGGTGAGCATCGGCAGTACGCGAGGCATGTCATGCCGGCAGGAGCGGATGCTACGCTGCTCGTTTTAGAATTGGAGTTTCGATCGAGCTTAGAGTTCGCTGGTTGCGCGTCCCCGCAACCACCTTAACTTGCATTTTTAAAGCCGCCGCGGAAACGCTGGCGGCTTTTTGGTTTTTCCGCCGCGACGGCGCGCTGGCGCTCGTGTCCGCCAGTGCCAGGATCGACGAAAGCTCGCCGCGCACCTCGACCCGGTAGCCGTCCGCCTCGGGATGCAGGGTGATGTGCTCGATCAGGCTGCGCACCTGCTCGCGGGCTGCGGTGGCGTCCTCACCATCCAGGGCCGTGACCAGGTCGGCGACCTTGGCGCGGTATAGCTCTGGGAGTGCCGGATGCAGCCGCGGGGCCGCCGACACGGCTGCCTCGAGCTCGGCCTCGAGCTGCAGGCGGCGCTGCTCGAAGCGCTGCAGCCGGGCGTTGACCGCGGCTGCCGGCGTGCCGTTGACCAGCGCATCCACCAGCCGCTCGATCTGCTGGCAGACCTGCTTGAGCTCGCTCTCCTGGGCGGCGCGATCGGCGGATGCGTTGCCCTGCAGACTGTTCCACTCCGCCACGAACGCCTCGGCGAAGGCCTGGTAGAGCTCGGGGTCCATCAGGCGGGTGCGCAGCGTCTGTAGCGCCCGCTGCTCCAGCACGTCGCGGCGGATGGTGCGCAGGTTGGTGCACACGGTCTCGCCCTTGTTGCGGGCGGTCGAGCAGCCGAAATGCAGCGCGCTGATCTTGGAAAAGCCGCCGCCGCACACCCCGCACTGCATCAACCCGGAGAACAGGTAGCGCGGACGCTGCTTGGACCAGAACGGGCGAGGGGGCAGAGAGGCCAAAGACGCTGTGGTGTCTCCAGTCTCGGGGGTCGTGGCGCGCTGATCCAGGCCGGCCTGACGCGTGCGGGCCGCCGTCCACAACGCCTCGTCGACGATCCGCAGCTGCGGCACCTCGGTGATCACCTGCTCCTGCGCGGTGCGCGGCCGCGAGCGGCGCCGGCCGGTCTCCGGGTCCTTGGCATAGGCCAGCCGGTTCCAGCTCAGCTGGCCGACATACAGCGTGTTGTTGAGGATCCCGGTGCCGCGCCCGCGATTGCCGTTGATCGTGCTCGAGCTCCAGGCGCCGCCGCGGGGGCCGGGGATGCCAGCCGCGTTGAGATCCAATGCGATGCGCTTGGGCGATAGGCCGTCGGCATAGGCCTGGAAGATCCGGGTGACGATCGCCGCCTGGGCAGGATCGATCTCGCGCTCACCGGTGACCGGCTGGCCGTTCGCATCGATGCGGCGCACCACCTGGTAGCCATAGGCGTTGCCGCCGCCGCTATGCCCAGCCTCGACCCGGCCGCGCACGCCGCGATGCGTCTTGGCGGCCAGGTCCTTGAGGAACAGCGCATTCATCGTGCCCTTGAGGCCGACATGCAGCTCGCTGATCTCGCCCTCGGCCAAAGTCACGATCTTGATGCCGGCGAAGTTCAGTCGCTTGTAGAGCGCTGCGATGTCCTCCTGGTCGCGCGACAGCCGGTCCAGCGCCTCGGCCAGCACGATGTCAAAGCCGCCCTCGCGGGCGTCGGCCAGCAGCGCCTGGTAGCCGGCACGCAGGCTCGACGCACCGCTGCGGGCCCGGTTCTGGAATACCTGCACCAGCTCCCACCCCTCGCGGGCAATGCGCTCCTTGCAGATCCGTAGCTGGTCCTCGATCGACGCCTCGCGCTGCTGGTCACTGCTGTAGCGCGCATAGATCACTACACGCATCACTGGGCGCTCCATCGGGGGGGGGGCGTCGTCGGGTCGGATGCACGGTCCTGTTGGCATAACCACGCGGGGAGGTGGAAATGTTTTTCCCGGGGCCGAGCTGGACGCGGCGACGGAGCAGACGCCAAGCTCATGGGCGGCGTTCCCCAACCGCGACGGCTGGCACGGAGGGGCAGTCCTGCCGTGTAGCCTTGGCCGATTGACTGGCGAGCGAGGAACAACCTCAGGTCCCGAAGCTCAGTCGGCATGGCCCCGTACGATCGGCCGGTATAGCTCTGGGCCACCTCCGCGGGATACGGGACGATGTCTGGGTTGGGCCAAAGAGGGTTGGCCGGGCACATTCCCGAAGTGTGGCGTCATGACCCTCGCGACCCAAACAGCTCGCACGCCCTGCAGGCGTTCATGCTCTCGTTTGACACCTGTAAGCCGTGAGCCGCGCGGGTGATGCTCAAATAAGCTATGACGACGTTCTGCAGTGTTAACTATGCGCCCAACCTGCGCCGTTCGGAGCCGGTCCTGCCGCTCCCGGAACCTGCCGTTTATTAATGTGGCCGCTGAACTCGCGCCGACGGCAAGCATCGCGACGTTTCTGCCATTCCTGAAGCGTTCGCGAATGACCGCTCCCGGCGAAAGCTGACGCCCAAGCTCTGGCGTGGAAAGGGCTGAACACATCTGCGCCGTACGCCAGCGCTGCATTCAAAATAGCCCCTTGCCTGCGAATGTGATCAACGCGCGTAATCCAGCCGATGGATGGCGCCCCTGAGGATAGTAGAGACACAAGCCCGGCTCCACGGGAAACCACTCTTCGAGCACGCTGACTAACCGCCCCGCAGCAATGTCCTCCTCGACGTTCCATCGCGCCAGATAAGCATAACCCGCTCCAGCTAGCGCCGCCTGCTGGGCAAGCCCCGCATCATCCACCGTAAGCGCACCAGGGACATCGATCGCACAGCGATCATTCCCGTATGTGAACTCCCACGCGTAGATCGCGCCAGTGGCACGTCGGTACCGGATGCATGGAAGATTGATCAGGTCCCTTGGATCTCGGGGGATCTCCTGGATATCAGTCACCTTCGGCGCCGCAACCACGGCGGAGCGGAGATCAGGTCCAATCGGGACCTTTGCCATGTCGCGCGGGACTGCGCCACCGATGCGGAAGCCGGCATCGAACTCGGCCGCGACGATGTCGGTAAGCCGTGCGTCGGTGACGAGATCAATACTCATCTCAGGAAAGGCCCCGAGGAAGGCCAGCAGGATCGGTTCGAGGACCCGGCGTGCTGCGCCAAGAGCGCAAGTAAGCCTCAGCGTGCCCCGTGGTTCATCGCGGGCATCGGTAGCGTCGGTCATCGCGATATGGAGGTCCCGGAGCGCCGGTTGCGCGCGTGCAAGGAACCGCTCGCCCGCGCTTGTGAGCGCGACGCTGCGCGTTGTGCGCGCGAAGAGCTGAACACCGAGCCGACTTTCCAACGTCGCGATCGTCCTACTGAAGGCAGTCGGGGAAAGCCCGACGTCGGCGGCGGCGGCGCGAAAATTACGGAGCTGTGCGAGAGCAGCGGCCGCTTCGACCTCGATCAGGCGGCCACCGGGGATTGTCGCGCTTTTCGGCATGTAGCGATGATTATTATGCGCGTTATCGCAACGCAACCGTGATCCTATCTTCCTCCCCATGAGCGATGAACACCAAGGTCCCGTAGCCCGCGGCGTAGCCGTCTTCGGCGAAATGCATCCCCCGGCGCGGACAGCGGCCTTCGCGGCTGCGACTGATCCAGCGTTGCCCGGCGGCCGCATGCAGGCCCTCGCGGCCGAGTTCGTGTTCGGCCACATCTGGGGCGACACCGAGCGGTTGGACCGCAGGTCGCGCAGCCTTGTGACACTCGGCACCCTTATCGCGCTCAGGACGGGCGAGGAGTTCGGGAACCACGTCCGCGTTGGGCTCGCCAACGGCGTTACGCCCGGGGAGATCGAGGAGGTCATCACTCACGCATCGGCGTACGTCGGTTTCCCGGCCGCGCGCGCCGCAATGGTTGTCGCCATGCGCATCTTCGAGGAGACCGCCGCCGGTGCCGAGGGCACCCCGGCAGGCCAATCCTTCTGACCGTCCAAAAATGGAGTAGGACAATGGCACGCATCTGGCTCATCACCGGCTGCTCGCGCGGTCTGGGGCTCGCGCTCGCGAAGGCGGTCATCACAACCGGCGACAACCTGGTCGCTACCGCGCGTAAGACGGAGGATCTCGCGGATCTTGTCGAACTGGGCGGCGATCGCGTCGCCGCGGTCTCGCTCGACGTCACTGACGAGGTGGCGGCGCAGAAGGCGGTAGCGACGGCGGTCGACCACTTCGGTGGTCTCGACGTGGTCGTGAACAATGCTGGCTACGGCAATGTGTCGCCCGTCGAGGATACCAGCCTCGACGACTTCCGCGCGCAGATCGAAACCAACCTGTTCGGCACGATCATCGTGACGAAGGCCGCGATTCCCTTGTTCCGCAAGCAGCGCAGCGGCCGCTTCATTCAGGTTTCGTCGATCGGTGGCCGGGCCGGCGCAACCGGACGCGCGCCCTATTCGGCGTCGAAGTTCGGCGTCGAGGGCTTTTCCGAGGTGCTCGCGACCGAGATGGCGCCACTCGGGGTAAAGGTGACGATCGTTGAGCCCGGCGGCTTCCGTACTGACTTCGCCGGCGCCTCGACCAGCATCTCTGAGGGCAATCCGGCCTATGCCGAGACCGTCGGCAAAACCGCGGCCATGCAGCGCGATTATGACGGCAAGCAGCCCGGCGATCCGTCGCGCGCGGCCAATGCGATCATCGCCGTCGTGTCGTCCGACGACCCGCCACTTCGGCTGGTGCTGGGCAGCGACGCGTACGCGCGCGCCGAGAGAACGGACGAGGCGCGGCATGCCGAACTCCGAGCCTGGCGCGAGACGAGCGTCTCGACGGACTTCCCGACGGCAACCATCTGACCGCTTTCCATGCGCTCGGCGATGAGCCTGCTAGTCGAGCTTCCAATCTGGCCGCGACAGCCGCTCGGTCAGAAACGACGCCAGCGCGGCAACCTTCGCGCTCCGGGCTCGCGTCGTCGGCGTGACGAAGAACAGGCCGCCGAGCGCCATCGACCAGTCCGGCAGGATCGCGTGGACGCGGCCCGATCGGATCAGATCGTAGGCGACGAACTCAGGAAGCTCACCGATCGCCTGACCCGCGAGCAGCGTCGGGATCAGCGCCTCGACGTTGGTCACCCGCAGGGGGCCGACGGGCGTGACCACGGCAGTAGCGCCGTCCCGGTGTGTGAAGCGCCAGACGTCGTTTCGCGCCCGATAGGCGTACCCGAGGCAGCGGTGAGCGGTCAGATCGTCGGGGTACTGCGGTCGGCCGTAGCGGGACAGGTAGCTCGGCGCAGCGACGACGAAGCGTCGCACCGTGGCGAGCTGCCGGGCGACGAGCGACGAATCTTCCGGGACGGCGATCCTGAGCGCGGCGTCGAAACCGTCGCCGATCAGGTCAACGCGCTCGTCACTCAGGTGCAGGTCGACCGAGACGTCCGGATAGCGCTCGAAGAATTCCGGAAGGATCGGAGCGACCCAGCGGACCCCGAAGGACATTGGTACCGCGAGCCTGACCAGGCCGCGAGGTCGCTTCGCCGTCTCAAGTGCTGTGTGCTCGATCTCCTCGGCCTCGGAGTAGATGTGCGTCGCGCGCTCGGCGAGGCCCTGACCGAACTCGGTCAGGGCGAGCCGGCGGGAACTGCGGTTGAAGAGCCGGCCACCGAGCCGATCCTCGAGGCGGGACACCGCGCGCGACACCGTGGCGACGGACACGCCCATCGTGCGGGCGGCGCCGGCATACGAGCCCTCCTCAGCGACCTTGGCGAACATCGCCAGGCCTTCGAAATCCGGCAACTTCGACATCTGCAATCCTGCAACGATGGTTTGCATTCTCTTCTATTTTGCAATGACGGCGCAAGGCTCATCTCTGTCTCACCCCACAGGAGACAGGCAATGGCACGCAGGCTTGCAGACAAGATCGCCGTCATCACCGGCGGGACCACCGGCATCGGACTGGCCACCGCAAAGCGCTTCGCCGCGGAAGGCGCCCGCCTTTTCATCACCGGCCGCCGTAAGGCCGAACTCGACAAGGCCGTCGCGGAGATCGGCAGCGGGGCCACCGGCATCGTCGCGGATTCAACGGATATGGCCGACCTCAACCGCCTGTACGCGCAGGTGAAGGCGGACGCCGGGCGCATCGACGTTCTGTTCGCCAATGCCGGCGGTGGGTCGCACCTGGCGCTCGGGGCGATCACCGAGGAGCAGTTCGACGACACGTTCGGCCGCAACGTGAAGGGCGTCGTGTTCACCGTACAGAAGGCGCTGCCGCTGCTCGTCGACGGTGCGTCGGTCATTCTGACGGGCTCGACTGCGAGCATCGTCGCGATGCCGACGTTCAGCGTCTACGGCGCGTCCAAGGCTGCCGTCCGCAGCTTCGCCCGCCACTGGACGCTTGATCTCAAGGAGCGGCACATCCGCGTCAATGTCCTGAGCCCGGGGCCAACGGCGACGCCAGGCCTCGTCGGTCTCGCCGGCGACGACAAGGCGGCGCAGCTGGGTCTTCTCGACAAGCTAAGCGCGGAGGTCCCGCTCGGCCGCGTCGCCGACCCCGACGAGATCGCGGGCGCGGCGCTCTTCCTCGCCTCGCAGGATTCGAGCTTCGTCACAGGCATCGAGCTCTTCGCCGATGGCGGCTCGGCTCAGGTCTGAGCCATCGGCGAAGCGCGGGAGCAAGGAGAAAAACGATGAGTCAGCAGCAGAATATTGCGATCGCCCAGACGCTTCTCGAAGGCATCGGCGGGGGCAAGGATCCCGCCGAGATCGCAGCGCCTTTTGCTGAGGATCTGATCTTCGAGATCCAGGGCGACGACGGGGTGCTTCCCTGGGTCGGCAAGAAGAACGGGCGCCAAGCGGTGGCCGACTTCATCCGCGAGATCCGCGTGCTCACAGAGCCGGTGAGCTTCGACGTAGAGGACATCCTGTCCAGCGACACCCGGGCCGCGATCGTCGGCAAGCTCGAAACCCGGATCAAGGCGACGGACCGCATCACGGCTACTCAATTTGCGATCATTCTGACCGTCCAGGACGGCGTCGTGACCCGCTTCCAGATGCTGGAGGACAGCTTCGATGTCTCCAAGGCGGCGCGGGCCTGACGGGACGGGGATAGACCCAGAGGAGGACGCAATGGGCAATCAACGCAGGATCATGTGGAACGGCACGGTGCGCGCGCTTCCGCTGAAGGAGCAGATCAGGGCCACGGCCCTCGCGGGATGTGAGACCCTGACTGTCACGCCCTCAGACTATGTGAAGTGGCTCTCCACCTCCGTTTCGACGCACGACATCAGGTCGATGGCGGCGGACGCAGGGATTCGGATCACGCATCTCGATCCGTTCGTCCGCTGGGTCGAGAAATGGAAACCAGACATACCGGAGAAGGATTTTCCGACCGACCCGATCGCGTTCGACGCCGACGACTTCTTCCGCATGGCGGCGGCGCTCAAGGTGGAGTCGTTCACCGCATGGGCCGGCTTCCCCGCCGGCCGTTACGAACTGCCGCAGCTGATCGACGCTTTCGGTGCGCTGTGCAAGCGGGCCGCGGTCGAGGGTCTTCGCTGCGACCTCGAGTTCATCCCGGTGTTCGGCATCCCGGACCTGCGGACCGGGTGGACGATCGTCGCGGGTGCCGGCGCCGCGAATAGCGGCATCGTACTCGACATGTGGCATTACATGCGGGGCGGTCGCGACGATACGCTCCTGGCGTCGATACCGGGCGATCGGATCACGGCGGTCCAGCTCTGCGATGCCACGGCCGAGGTTCCGGCGGGCATGTCGCTCGCGGAAGACGGGCTCAACAATAGGTGCGCACCCGGCGACGGCGACTTTCCGATCGGCGAGATCGTCGAGGTGCTTCGGCGAAGCGGCGGACTCAACAACGTCGGGCTCGAGATCTTCTCTTCCAAGTTCGATGCCATGTCGGCCGACGCTATCGGCGAAGTGTCCCGGAACGTGCTCGACGACGTGCTCGGGGGCGATTCCGCGAGGTCGTGACGACCGGATGTGCCCGCCGCGTGAAGCGAATGATGCGAAGGAACAGAGACCGTGCTCGATCAAGCCAATTGGAATGACCCGACCGGACGCGCCGAACAGCGTCTGTCAACCGGTGGTCTGCCGGCCCTAGCGGATCTTATCCGGCTCCTCGGCCTCAAGGGCCGCTTCGATGGCGACGCGGTGCTGTACGGCGCGGACCCGATCATCCAGTCGCCCCACAGACTCGGCGAGGCGTCCGGGATCGCGCAGCTTCTGATCGGTAGTGCGGCGGCTGCGGTATGGAAGGCGCGGACGGGCGGCAGCTCCGACGTCGGCGTCGATATCGTAGACGCGCTGCACTTCCTCCATCCGACGCACTTCGTCGAACAGCAGGGCCGCTCGATCAACGTCGGCGCGGAGAGCGTCGCCGTAAACGACATGTTCCTAAGCCGGGACGGCCGCTACGTCATGCTCGAGGCCGGTCCGCCCTATGCGAAACTGCTGAAGGGCTATTCGACGTTCTTCGACTGCGGCGACGAGAAGGCCTCCTACGCCCGCGAGGTGGCGAAGTGGGACGCCGCCGAGCTCGAGGACGCACTTGCGAAGGCGGGTTTGCCCGCCTGCCGCGCCTTCACGCGCGAGGAATGGCTCGCTCATCCGCAAGGGGAGCTGCTTGCCCAGACGCCGGTGATCGAGATCGAAAAGATCGCCGACGGAGACCCCGCGCCCTTCGCGGCGGGTGACATCACTGCGCCCCTGCAAGGCTTGCGGGTTCTCGACTTCACCCATGTCCTTGCCGGGCCAAGGAGCGCCCGCACTCTCGCGGAATACGGCGCCGACGTCTTGCACATCAGCTCGCCCAACTACCCCGACACCTTTGCACAGCATTTGGGCGTCGATATCGGCAAGCGCTGCGCTTATCTCGATCTGCGCGACGAGGCGGACCTCGCCGCGATGCACGATCTCGCGAGCACCGCCGACGTCTTCACGACGACCTATAGGGGATCGGTCAACCGCCGCTTCGGCTTGGCGGCGCAGGATCTGGCGGTGCGGAGCGAGCGCGGTATTGTCTGCATGACGGCCAACGCCTATGGGCACGCGGGCCCGTGGTCCGATCGGCCGGGTTTCGATCAGAATGGGCAGGTCGCCTCGGGGTTCGCGGTGCGCGAGGGCGCGCCGCATAGGCCGCGGTTCTCGCCGGTCTTCTATCTAGCCGATCTGATGACGGGGTATCTCGCGGCCGCTGGGATGATGGCCGCCCTGCTGCGGCGCGCGGCGGAAGGCGGGTCATATCACGTCAAGCTGTCGCTCGCCCGCAGCGCGATGTGGGTGCAGGAACTCGGGCTCCTGGACCGCTCCGCGCAAACGGGGCTTCCGGCGACCGACGTCTACCCTGTCTCGCGGACGACGGTGGCGTCCGTCTACGGGCAGATCTCCTACCTGAGTCCGCCGCTCCGCTTCAGCGACCTTTCCCTGCCGCCAGTTGACACGATCGAGCCCTATGGGGCGAGCCTGCCGGACTGGGGCGTGTTCGGAATGGGGTCTCGCTGATGGACGTCTTCGAGATCGAGGCGGTCGGTCGGGTCATTGGAGGCCGGACCGAACCAGAGGATGACGACTGGGGCGCGAGCCGGGCCAGCATCGAGCTGGATCCCGCCCGCTTCGGGCCGGAAGCCCTTATCGGCCTCGACCAGTTCAGCCACGCCGAGATCGTGTTCGTATTCGATCGCGTCGGAGGGGAGGAGATCACCCTCGACGCGCGTCATCCCCGCGGCCGCCGGGACTGGCCCAGGGTCGGGATATTCGCCCAGCGGGGCAAGAACCGGCCGGGACGGATCGGTGTGTCGGTCTGCCGGATCTTGGGCGTGGACGGCTTGAGCCTATCGGTCGAAGGGCTCGATGCCATCGACGGCACGCCGGTGCTCGACATCAAGCCCGTCATGTCGGGCTTCCAGCCGCGAGGTGACATCGTCGAGCCGGATTGGGCACGCGAGATCATGACGACCTATTGGTCGCTGGATGTGACCTGACCGACGTCGGGATCAAGACGATATGGGGTTTGTGAATTCAGTCAGTTAGATTTCAGGAGCAGACGATGAACGAAGACAAAGCGACGAGCCTCGACAAAGGCGACCTCCGCAAGGTGATCGACCGACTGGGTATTCAGGACGCCATCTCCCGCTATTCTATGGGTCAGGATGCCCATCAGGGCGGCGACGCCAACATCCTCCAGCAGTGGGACGAGACCTTCTCGTCGAACGGGACCGTCGACTATTCTGCGGCCGGGGGCCCTGTCGGGAGCTATCGCGAACTGGCCAAGTGGATGCGCGGCGACGGTGACGCGCCCGGCAGCATGAGCGGCTTCTCGAATTGGCAGCATATGCTGAGCCTCCCGATCGTCGAGCTGTCGGGCGACACGGCGAAGGCGCGTACCGACTTCTTCGCAACCCATCGCGGTCGAGCCGACAAGGGGATGAACGTCCACTTCAATGCCGCCGGCGCGTTCCATGACGACCTGGTCCGGACTGACGATGGATGGCGGATCAGCTTCAGGCGGCTGGAGGTCTATTTCGGTGATCCGCTGAAGATCGCGGAGGCGGCGGAATGAGGTCACGGCCCATGCCGCCCGTCCGCATCAGTGACCGACTGGTGCGGAATCCCTGAGCTGACGGTAACGGTCGAGCTTCGTGCAGATGAAGGCCTCGATCTGCCGAAGCTCCTCCTGCTTCTCGCGGATGACCGTCAGCCGCTGCTCCAGGAAGTCGACCGTCTGAGCGGGGGTGAGCGTCGCCGAGCCGTATGCTTTCAGCAACGGCTCGATCTCCTTCAGCGAGAAGCCGAGGTTCTGGGCCTGGCGTACCTGCTCGATGGTTTTGAGGACGGCGGGATCATAGTCCCGGTAGACCTTGCTGCCAGCCTGCCGAGGGCTCGAAGCAATTAGACCCATCGCCTCGTAGTGGCGGACGCCGTCTTTCGAGAGACCGGAGATTCTGGCGATTTCGTTGATCAGCAAGACGCACTCTTGACTGTGGGGTTTCCCGACACTCTATGTGGGTTGTCACCCTATTAATGCAACATGGAGTGACGGTGAAATGGCGAAGACAGACAAGCCCGTGGCGCTGGTGACGGGCGCCTCTTCCGGCATAGGGGAGGACATCGCCGGCCGCCTTCTGAAGGCGGGCCACGAGGTCTATGCGGGCGCGCGGCGTGTCGAGCGCATGGCCGGGATCGAGAAGGCTGGCGGCCGGACCTTCGCGCTCGACGTCACGGTCGACCAATCGATGGTCGATGCGGTAGCCATGATCAAAGAGAGGAGCGGCCGGCTCGACGTGCTCGTGAACGCCGCGGGCTACGGGCAATATGGCGCGCTCGAGGACGTGCCGCTCGATGAGGCGCGCAAACAGATGGAGACCAACCTCTTCGGTCTCGCCCGCCTCGTGCAGCTCTGCCTTCCGATCATGCGGTCGCATAGGTCGGGTCGGATCATCAACATCTCGTCGATCGGCGGCAAGTTCGCCTTGCCGCTGGGCGGCTGGTATCACGCGTCGAAGTTCGCGCTCGAGGGCTATTCCGACGCGCTGCGCAACGAAGTCCGCCAATTCGGGATCAACGTCGTAGTGATCGAGCCGGGCGGCATCGCGTCCGAGTGGGAGTCGATTGCGGCGGATGCCGCGAAGAGGGTGTCCGGTCTCGGACCTTACGCGGGCATGGTTGAAAAGTTCAGCAGAATGCAGGGGCGGAAGGCGCCGCCACCGAGCGTCGTCTCTGACATGGTAATGAAAGCGCTCGGTCCTCGAAGGCCAGCGATCCGTTACAGTGGCGGACTGGCCGCACGACCACTGCTCTTCCTGCGTCGCCACCTTTCGGATCGCATGTTCGACCGGCTGACGATGCTTGCCTTTCGGTGAGCGGTCGCTGTGGGTAGCCGGCCGTCATGAGATAGAGGGGAGCCTGAACGGCAATAGAGCCTCCTGAACGGTAGCTTCCGGTCGCGCGAACGGCGGCTCCTGACCAGAGCAGCCGTTTGGTGACACATCCAGGAACGGCTGGCTTTGATCGAGAGCCGCCCAGCAAGGCACTCGGCAGAATGGCTGCTTTCCCCGGCACACAGGCGAAAGCCAGACCGTCCGCAAACGGCCAAGCACGGTCAAAAAGACGCCACCCGAAAGTAAACCTTTTGAAGAGCATCGATCGTGGTCCAGCCAGCTGAATGAAACAAGCGATGTAGGTCGTGACGATGGAGGCAGCATAGCTTCCTCTGCTGGTCAGCTCGCCGCACCTGCTTTGCCGTCTCCTGCCGAACTTGGCTCACGTGCCTCGTTGTTTCGCCGTGACGCATCGTCCATCCGCAACTGGTTGTTGTGCTTCTCCGAGATGGTCTGCGTGGTATGGCCCAGGAGTGCCACGACCATCTACACGCGACTCTGGCCGTTCTCTGACCTCCAACCGATCTCGCAGGACGATTCGTGCTCCCATGCATCATGAATTATCGCCACGAAAAAGACCTTGACCCGCCCGAGTCGTGTCACCTAAAGGTTACGCCGCTTTTGCAGGAGCACATACTCATGAGCCTGTCGCGCCCTGGAAATCAGCGCCTGAAAGCTATCCTGACTGATCCCAAGACCTGGGCAAGAAACCTGGCCACGACTGCATCACTGATGCTGATTTGGGCTTTTCACCCGATCACAAGCCTCCTCGGCTGGCCGGAATCTGGAAAGACCATACACACTTGGCCAGACACTCTCGCATGGTTGGTCTTAGCAATAGGAGGGCAGGCTCTCTGGCGTCACCACTATAGGCGCAACCAGTCTCGAGCCGATAAGGAGCAGCTCCGGGCTGATTTGCTGAACGGACGCTTGAAGCGAATATCCTTCGGCTCCAGGGTCTTTGGGCTCCTCGGGTGTCTGACCCTGGTAGTCTGCGGCGAAACCTTCCGCCATGCTGGGCGAACAACCGATACCACTCTGCTCTTGCTAGCGTGGATGGCGTTCCTGTTCTTCATACTCCAGGAGACGGTGATGCTCATTAAACCAGGAGAGTCGCTTCTTCCCGATCCCAATGATGAGCTCTTGGCCTTCCTGCGCGGGCGAGCGCTGGCAGTGGGCTTCGCAGCAGCAATCCTTGGCCTTGTAGCGATGTCACTTCTCGCGCTTCTAAGGTCAGACCTCCTGGCGCTCGTGATGCCAGTTTGCCTGACAGTCAGTGTGCTCGTTCCTGCATGGCGCCTTCATCGTCTAGAGAAAGAGGCCGATGCTGCAGGCTGACACGCGACTTCGTAATCGACTGAAGGAAGCCCGCAGTTTACATGGCCTCACCCAGGCAGCCTTAGCAGAGCTGGCTGGTGTGTCGCGGAAGACAGTGAACACGGTTGAGAACGGTGTATTCGTGCCGTCGGTTTTTCTCGCCCTAAAGCTTGCTCACATTCTGAATACGACTGTCGAGGCATTATTCATTATCGAAACCGGCTAGTTTGCTCGAGTGGTATTTGATGCGCAGCCTCATTGCTTGCCATAAGGACCCCGCAACAGCTGAATTGTCGGGTTAGTAGTTGCTGAACGACTGCCTTTGATGCTGGTCGGTGCCGCCCCGGCCATCGATCCAGAAGAGGTAACCATGCTGGAGATCAGGACAGACGACCTGTCAGGTGAGCCAACCCGAAACTTGCTCGCGCTTCACCTCATGGGCATGATCGCCAGCTCGCCGCCAGGACATGTGTTTGCCCTGGACCTGTCAGGCCTGCGGGCGCCGGAGGTGACGGTTTGGAGCGTATGGATAGACGCCAGTATCGCCGCGGTCGGGGCCCTGAAGACGCTCGGAGACGGGACCGCCGAAATCAAGTCGATGCGTACGCATCCTAACCATTTGCGGAAAGGGGTCGCGAAAGCGCTGCTTCAGCACATCCTACAGGAGGCTCGTATCCGGGGGTTGAAGCGCGTGAGCCTCGAGACGGGCAGCGGCCCCAGTTTTGAGCCTGCTCTGGCGCTCTATCGGGCACACGGCTTCGAGGACGGGCCGCCGTTCGCGGATTATCTCTCGAGCGATTTCAACCAGTTTCTCCACCTCAGTCTGTAGCTCTGCGGCGGCCGGAAAGAGCATCCTCGAAGCTCTGGATGACACAGCGGTTCGGGGATTGCGCAATCAGACTTCGCTGACGAGTAGCCGTCTAAAGTTCGCGTTGGATCAGGCGGATTTAGTCCCCATTCCATCACCTCCTGCCGCGTCTGGCCCATGGCCTTGTTGTGGCGTCGTGACGCATCGACCATTTGCGACTGGTTGTAGTGCTTCTCCGAGATGGTCAGCGTGGTGTGCCCCAGGAGGGCCATGACCATGCGCACGTGCTCCGGATCCTCGATCGCGACCGATGTTGCGCAGGTGTCGCGGAACAGATGCTGGTTGATGCGCATCCCGAACTCCCGGCAGGTGAGGGTGATGATCCGCGAGTAGATCGTCCCCTGTTCCATCGGTGTCCCGTTCCGGGAGATCCACAGCCGGTCGGTCGGCGGCGGAGCCTCAGCGCGACGGCGCAGCAGCGGCCGGCTGGCCAGGAAACACAGCATCAGCCCGTCGCGGAAATGCTGGGCGTCCCGCCAGTCCGGAACGGAGGATCGCACCGCCTCCGCCATCATCGCCGCACCCTGGCCATAGAGCTCCTCGACGCCGATCAGCTTGTCCCTCTTGGTCCGCACCCGGACGGCCCTGGTTTCCATCCGGCGCGCCAGCCTCTTCAGCCACGACCAGTCGTGGCCTGGCGCCAGGGGAACAACGACCCGCAGGATGTGCTGCATCCGCAGTGCCGCGGTCAGCGGAGCGAAGATCTCCCTCATCCAGGCGGCGTAGTCGACGATCACCTCCGGCTTGACGAGCCAGGTGACGCACCACGGTCAGCAGAGCAGCGTGATCCGGCCTAGCGGCAGGCACACGCCCGGCGTCCGCAGTCCCGGAGGACCGCAGGCGGGTAGGGCGAGTGGCATTGCCGGAGGGTAGGGTCGAGCGCATGACCCGATACTGCTGTCACGACCCTGCGGGATGAGCCGTCGAGCAAGAAAAATCGGCACCTGGGACGAAAAATGGCTCCTGCGGCCGAATGTGATTGCGGGTGAACGTATGCAGACCAATGCTCCGCCTAGCTCTGCAGCTTAGGAAGTTGGATCGGGCCGAGCGCATCGGCGTAGATCCGGCTATGCCATGCCCGCGTTGGTCGTTTCCCGCGACCACTGAGCCCCAGCGCGATTTACTCCCGACGCCCGCCCGCCACCGGACCCAGAACCGAGGCGCCTGGACTTGCCCGATCGAGGCGACGCGCGATGAGGCGGCAAAGGTGATCATGATCAGGGGCTTGATGAGCCTGCTGGCTGGCCAGATCACGATTTGGGACACGCTCTTAGGTTCTGTTGACGAAGTGCCTCATCCACAGGCGGGTTGAGGCGACGAGGATGAAGCCTAGGTAGCTGTGGGCGGTTTTGTTGTATCGGGTTGCCAGTCGACGGCTGTGCTTGAGCTTCGAGAAGCAGCGTTCGACGAGGTTTCTGAGCGCGTAGAAGTGGCCGTCGATGGGGCGTTGCTTCTTGCGGTTGCGCTTGGGCGGGATGACGGCAACGACGCCCCTTGCGTCGAGATCGGCCAGGATGTCGTCGGCGTCTTAGCCCTTGTCTGCAAGGAAAACCTTGGGCTCGGGTCCTGGCTCGGCCATGACCGGTGCATAACCTTTGACGTCGCCGACCTCGCCGCCAGTCAGCACAACGGCGACGGGCAAGCCCAGACCGTTGGTCCTCAGATGGACCTTGGTCGAGCGGCCACCTCGAGAGCGCCCAAGACCTTCGCCTTCAGGGCCTGACGCTTTTTTTTGGAGCGCCGGCGGCGTGCTGGTGGGCGTGCACGATGGTGGAGTCGATCATCTGCAGGCTGTCCTTGCCTGCGCCGCTATCGTTCAGCGCCGCCAGCATCACGTCCCACACTCCCGCCAGCGTCCAGCGCCGGAATTGCCGGTAGACCGAGCTCCACTTGCCGAAGTGATCATGCAGGTTGCACCAGGCCGAACCCGTCCGCACGATCCAGAATATTCCGTCCAGCACCAGGCGATGATCCCTTGGCCGTCGGCCGCGCCTTGGACCGGTCTCGATCACGAACGGCGCGAAAAACGCCCACTCCTGATCAGACATTAAATCCCTAACAACCGCCGCTCCTTCTAAAGAGCAGGGTTGAATCACCTCTCAGGCGATTCGGGAATCCACTTCGTCAACAGGACCTAGGGCAGCAGTGGCAAGAATCGACGTGGTTAAGGTATGCCTATTAATCATGGCTCGATCCTCCTCTCCTAAGCTGCGAACGCCGCCACGAGAGGCAGCGTTCAGCGTGTGATTAGGCTGCGTGGATGAGCTTCGGCCCCTGCGCCGTCTTCGATTCAGCCCAGGCGAGCGCGTGATCCGCGACTTGTTCCCAGCCATCCTGACCACAGGTGAAGTGCCCGCGCCCAGGGAACTCCTTCACCTCAACTATACCGGTCTTGTACATCGCGGCATTCTTTCGATTGACCGAGGCGGGGACGATGTTGTCCGCGCCACCAGCAATGAAGAGCAGTGGGGCGCGATCGGCCTTAGCGTAATCGATCCTGGCATCGCCCTTGTTGCGCAGCATGCCGAACGCGGCTTGCCAGATCGGCCAGGTAGGCGCGGGTACCTGCAATTCCTCCCGCACGCGATTTGACGCTGCCAGCGACATTGTGTTGGTGAAAGCGTAGTGAAACTGCTTCGGGCTGAGCAGAACCGTGCCACCCATGTTCCAGGGCTTGCCGAAGATCGCCAGCGTCGCGCGCTGCACGCTTAGCGGCAGCGTGACGAAACCTGCCGACTGGCCGCCATGGATAGCGATGCCGGCCTTGCCATATCCGCGGTTGAGCAGCACCTGGACGGTGAGGCCGCCCAGCGAGTGACCCATGAGGATGGGCTGTTCGCCGGTTTCCGCCACGATGCCGTCGATGACCTTGGCGAGGTGGTCGAAGATCGTCGCCATGCCCACGCCGTTCAGGCCCGACGGGTTCTTGCGCAGCTTGGCGACGTCGTCGCTGATGCCCGGGAAAGCCGGAACGACGACATTGTAGCCCGCGCGCTCGTAACGGGCCTTCCACTGATCCCAGCTTTTCGGGGTAAGCCACAGGCCGTGGATAAGCACAATCGTGCCTTTGGAAGTGGTCATGCGATTCATTTTAAGATCCTTCATTGCAGGCCGTGAGAAGATGAGCAAAAAATTCCGCTGTGCGTCCTCGAAGCCGGTGATAAATATTCTCATTCAAAACGCGCCGTCCTTTCTTGGAAAGGACTGTTTCGATGATGTTTATTTTCTATCCAGTAAAGGAATTTGGCCATGACGGAACAGCTGGAAAATTTATCCGTTCGTCCGGAGGTCCAGGTGCAAAGTTCCGCAACTGGCGATCTGCTCTCGTATGTGCTCGCCCAAATCCGATTGTCCGGTGATGGAATCTTTTTAGTCAGGGTCCTGGGCGGAGAGGCTGTCCCCCTTGCACCCGATTTAGGTCATGTCTGCATGGTGACGGACGGCGCCCTACAAATTGACAACGGTGAAGGGTCGCCTCTGGTGGCAGAGGCGGGCGACCTCGTTTTGTTGCCCCGGGGCACCGGTGACCTGCGTCTGCTGTCGGTTGAGGCTTCGACAGCCGTGGTCGTATGTCGTTTTCATTTTGATCCAGATAGTATGCGGGGCCTCGTCACGGCGCTCCCACCATACATTTTAATCAGCCAAGCGGAGGGGGCGGGCTGGCTCGATGGGGTCTTGCACTTTTTGATGATCGAGGCGGGGGACGTTCAGCCAGGTGCTGCCTTGATGATCTCGCGGCTGATCGATCTCGCCGTAATTCGCGCGCTTCGCACCTGGGTGCATCGTGGACAAACCTCAGGCTGGCTGGGAGGGCTGTCCGACGAACGCATCGCCCGTACGCTCAAAGCCATACACCAGGCACCCCTGCAACGTTGGAGCATCGACACTCTGGCAAACATCGCTGGCATGTCGCGATCGAGCTTTTGTGAACGCTTCACGGCGCTCGTGGGACGGGCGCCGCTGCGTTATCAAAACGAATGGCGTCTTACTTTGGCACGCGACATGCTGCTTCGGGGACAGGCACGCGTCGGTGAGATTGGACTGACCGTCGGGTATGAGTCTGAAGCCGCGTTCAGCCGCGCCTACAAGGCATTTTTTGGCCACGCTCCCCGAAGTGAATTCAAGGCTCATACCCGTGCCGATCTCGTTAGCTGAGCGGTCCAGCTTTTTCAGGCGGCCACGTTGCCGTGGATCGCTATCGCCACGATGGCCACTCCGGTCAAGACGGCGCCCAGCAATGCCCCAATCGCGATGACGGATCAGTATCGTGATCGCCGCCAGAAGGATTGCAATGCTGCCGACCGTGCTGGCACGCGACGTCGCCGGGATGAGCTGACGCAAACTGAGCAGGATCCTGAGCATACCCGTCACTCAATGGAAAACCGTGGGATAGCCTTAGCCCTTGAGGGACCCCCGGACAGACTCGGGGCCGGCGAAGTTGACACAGCCTGATCCTTGGAACGGGTTCGCCCAGGCCAGATGTTTTCGAACGGCAGATCAATGGGGCGCTGGCACTCCTTTGGGATGGCGCCCTGAATGCGTGCAGTACGCTCCTAAAAACGCGATGATCCCGATCGACGTAATCGTCCAGTGAACGGTCCCCAAGGGGAGGCGGCAGGCTAAGCAGCCTTGCCGTCAAAGACTTGGCGCGCCTGCTCGACCTGACGGAGATTCTCCGCCGCCCATACCCAAACGCCGCAAAACGCGGAGCCGAGGCTCAAGCCTAGCCCCGTCAGCCTGTATTGGACCTTTGGTGGGACGACGGGGAAGACGGTTCTCACCAGCAAGCCGTCGCGTTCCATGTGCCGCAAGGTCTGGGTAAGCATCTTCTGACTGATGCCGCCGACCAGCTCGCTCAGTCGCGTGAAGCGAAGTTCGCCGTGGTCGGCCAGGACCTCCAACACCATCATCGTCCACTTGTCGGCAACACGGCCGATGAGGTCATGAACCAGAGCCTCTATCCGGGGGTCCAGATCGGCTGGCGGCGTGGCGATCGCGTAACGCCGCGCCCCTTTTGATCTCCTCCTTCGTGAAATAAGCCAAGCCGCGCATCATAGTCTCCTTTTGGTAAGTATAGAACTTTTTGGTGCCTTCTTTCTACCGGAGAGTAAACGCGACATACTAAGGACACAAGCGAAAACCCAGGCCCGAGAGACCCACATGATCTTGAAACAGCGAACCATTTTGATTACTGGCGGGACGAGCGGGATCGGTCTGGAAATGGCACGACAACTGCTCGGACGCGGCAATACAATGATAGTTACCGGCCGTGATTTGGAGCGGCTCGAAGCTGTCCGGCTGGCATTGCCGGGCGTCCATACGTTCCAGAGCGACGTCGGCGATCCAGCAGCGATCGAGACGTTGCATCAAGACGTGCTCGCCCGCTTCCCGGCGCTTGATACGCTCATAAACAATGCCGGCATCATGCGCAATCTGAGGCTTGAGAAAGCTCGCGATCTTCGCGACGCAACGCGCGAGATAGGAGTGGCCCTCAACGGCCCCCTCTGGATGGTACAGCAGTTCTTGCCCCATCTACGGCAGCAGAAGAACGCGCTCATCGTCAATGTGTCGTCCGGTCTAGCCTTCGTGCCTTTCCCAGCAGCACCGATCTACTGCGCCGCCAAGGCCGCGCTTCACGCCTACACACTCTGCCTGCGCGCGCAGCTCGCGGAGACGGGCGTAAGGGTAGTCGAGCTTGCCCCGCCAGGCGTGGAAACACCGCTGTTCCGAAATGAATTTGAGAAAGAGATGAAAGGCGAAAAGGGCATGGATCCCGCGCAGCTTGTGCGTCGCGCGATTGCCGGGATCGAAAGCGGCAAGTCGGAGATCCGCCCCGGCCTCAGCAACGTCCTGAAGATCGCGAGCCGCGTGGCGCCCGGGTTCATGTTCAAACAAATGATCAAGCTCAGCCAGCTTGACCCCAAAGCGGCGTAGATCGGTACGTCCCATGCTCAAAGACAGCTACGGTTCCGTGACCTCGGCCGATGGCACCTCGATCGGTTATCGGATGATCGGGAAAGGACCTGGCCTCATCCTAATCCAGGGCGCCATGGGCACGGCCACGAATTACGACGAGTTGGCGCGGTCTCTGGCCGCAAGCTTTACTGTCTACCTTCCTGATCGCCGGGGTCGAGGCATGAGCCCGCTCGCCTATGACCCTGCGCATACGGTCCGCCGCGATATCGAGGATCTGTCCAGCTTGGTGGAATATGGCGGCGCAACCTTCATCTTTGGCTTGAGTTCGGGCGCCATGATCGCGCTCGCCGCGGCGAGCGCGATCGATCGAGAAGGCGGCCATCTACGAGCCGCCATTCGTTCCGGGCGGCATTTCTCACCCAGCAATCAAGCGATTCAACCAGCTTGTGGAGCAACGCCGATTGGCAGCAGCTCTCGTCCAAGCCGGCAAGATCGTCAAGTTGGGTCCAAAAATCCTGGCTTACCTACCTCAGTGGATCCTGCGGTTCGCGACCCAACGGATCTTGGATCGAGAGCAACGCCGCGGGTCCGGACGCTACGCGCCTCTCAGCGAATTGATCCCGGCCATGAGATACGATTTCAACGTTGTCGGCGGTATGGACGGCAAAGCGGCGTCGTTCGCGGCCTTACGAAAAGAAGTCCTATTGCTCGGCGGCGATCGTAGTCCAAAATATCTGAACTTGGCGCTGGCAACTCTCGATAGAGTCTTGCCGAATGCGAGACGTATCGAATTCCAAGGGCTTGACCATTCTGCGCCCTGGAACACCGATCTTGGCGGCGATCCGGAGCCCATTGCTCAAGCGCTGATCGCATTTTTTGTAGCCGACACCGCGGTTGCGTCTCTGGGCGGGATCTGAAGCAGACGAGCTTTCCGCCGCTGCCCACATGCGATGGCAGACCATTATCATCAGTCGTTTGGAGATGACTTGTCCGGAAGATCGGTCAAGTTTTTCAGTCTTTCAGATATGGTTCGAATTCCCACATTGGTGGGAGAAACATCAAGCCGAAAAGCATCTTCGGTTCGAGATGTCTCCGTCTCGACTAGGCATCATCAGGATGGAGAATGATTATGACAAAGGCGATACTGATCACTGGGGCCAACAAGGGCATCGGATACGAGACCGCACGCCGGCTTGGCGAATTGGGATATCGCATTTGGCTGGGCGCCCGGGATGCGGAGCGCGGCGAAACCGCGGCGCAGAAATTGCGCGGCCAGGGCTATGATGTGCGCACCATCGACATCGCTGTCGATGACGAGGCGCGGGTGAAGGCGGCGGCGGATCGGGTCGCGGCTGAAGACGGGAAACTCGACGTTCTCATCGCCAACGCCGGCATCTCCGGCGCATATGTCGATCCTGTCGAGCAGGACTTGGACGATGTCCGTCAGGTCTACGAAGTCAATGTGTTCGGCACCATCAGGCTGATCCAGGCCTTCGTCCCGCTGCTGAAGTCGGCGGGATCGGCGAACATCGTCAACGTCAGTAGCGAGCTCGGTTCACTGGGCTCGTTGAGCGATCCGCAAGGCGAGTTCTACGGCGTCAATCTTCTGGGCTACAATAGCTCCAAGACGGCGCTCAACGGTGTCACTGTGTCGTTCGCAAAGGCGCTCGCACCGTTCGGCATTCGCGTGAATAGCGCCGATCCGGGATATACCGCCACAGACTTCACCGCCCATCGGGGTTACAGGACGGTCGAACAGGCTGCCGAGATCATTGTGCAGCTCGCCACTTCGGACGATCCCGCACAAACGGGCAAGTTTATCAACGACCGCCGCACCCTGCCTTGGTGAAACTGGATCGGAGCCCTACCCCAATCGGCGAACCGATTTGGGGTAGGGCTCCGTTTGCTCTCAGGCACGAAAAAACTCCGTATTACCCCAGCGCCTACAATGGCAGAGGTTGCCGCCCGCCCGGATCCGTGACACCGATATTGCTTCTTGGTGTCGCCATCTCACGCTCAGGACTGCGCGATCGTGTGAGGCGTGATCGTATAGCCGAACGGGTCGCGGAAAGCGAAGTAACGACCAAACGGTCCATCCTTCGGCGCGAAAACGATGGGTGTCCCGTGCTCGACAAGGTGGTCGTGCAGAGCGTCGGCATCATCGCAGCCGAACCAGATCGCAATGCCCCAACCAAGTTTGTCCGTATCTCCCAAGTCGACCAAAGGTTTGCGGACGGCAAACGGGACCGGCTTGGTGTCGAACACGACGGCGCCCGGGGGGCTATTGGCCGCCGACTTCAGTCCGACAATCTCTGTGTAGAATGTCCGGGCAGCTTCGATATCCTCGGCTTGAATGCCGATAAAATCGGGGCCAATCAGATGGGGCATGGGCGGGCTTTCCCTTCGCTAGGCAAACGCCTAACATCAGGGAGCTGATATATGTAAGGGCCCTTATATGTCAAGCCAGAAAGTTGGCTCGCGGATGGTAGACCCGTACGAGACGATCGGTTTTGCCTTGAAGCAGGCTCAACAGGCGCTGCGCACCCGCTTGGACTCTGGCTTGCGGCAGATTGAACTCACCACGCCCCAGTATGCCGTCCTCACCTTCCTGGAGTCCGACCCGGGTGCTTCGAATGCCGCGCTCGCGCGCCGCGCCTATGTCACGCCACAGACGATGCAGGCAATCCTCGTGACACTCGAACGCGCCGGTCTCATCGCGCGCACACCGCATCCCGAACTCGGGCGCGTTCAAACAACCGAACTGACGATAAACGGCCGTAAGACCCTGGAAGCGGCTACTGGGATCGTGGCCGAGGCGGAGGCGCGTCTGCGGAATGCTTCGGCGCCTCTCGATCCCCAAATGGTCACCGCAATGCTGCGACGGCTCGCGGATGCGCTCCGATGAGCCGCCGAATTGTTTTAGCTATAGGCTGTTGAGCGCCTTGGCGACCGTCTTTTCGACCGGGGTCGTTGGCCGTTCAATCAGGCGAGCAAGGGCTTTGCCGTCGTCGAACAGCGCCCCGAGTGCAGCATTGGCGTCAGCGTCGGCCAGCAGGTCAGCCAGATCCGTGGGCAACCCGGCGGACATCAGAGCCGCTTCATAATCCGGCTCAGGCAAATTCGTATAGGCGATCGTCCTTTTCGCCTGGCGAGAAATCTCGCCGGCAAGCTCGGACAAGGTCCAGGCGGTGTCGCCCGCGAGTTCATAGATGCGAGGCGCCTCGGCCGTCGTCAGCGCCGCAGCCGCCGCCTCGGCGTAATCCGCACGAGCCGCCAAGGAAATCTTTCCGTCGGCCGCCGCACCGTATATTGCGCCTCCGGCCAGGGCGGCCTGTAAAGCCATCAGATAGTTTTCGGTGTACCAGCCGTTGCGCAGCATGGTGGCCGATATGCCCGACTTATTCAGCGCGATTTCCGTCTCCAGATGCTCTTTCGCGAGCTTCGTACTTGAGTGATCGGCGTGCAGCATGCTCGTGTAGGCGATGAGATCGACGCCAGCAGCCTTTGCAGCATCGATCACCGCCTGGTGATGCCGGACGCGGCCATACGTCAGGTTCGACGAGATCAACAGTAGCTTGGTAACCCCGGTGAAGGCGGTCGCCAGCGTCTCGGGACGGTCGTAGTCGGCCTGACGGACCTGGATCCCCAGCGCCGCGAGATCACTGGCCGCCTCCGGGTTTCGGACAGCGGCGACGATCTTGTTTGAAGGTACGGCCTTCAGAAGTTGCTGGATGGTCAAACGACCCAGTTGGCCGCTGGCTCCGGTGATTGCGTACATAGCTCTTGTCCTTCCCAAAAATTCAGCTGCTTTCACGCTGATAGCAAATACTTACCTATGCAAAAGCTGGTGATGAATTCGGAAGTGAGGCAAAATCGTTATGCATTTTTGCATGGGGAAGATCGGCTGTGATTGACTGGGATGATTTTCGGAATTTTTTGGCCATTGCCCGCCATGGCACACTATCGGCGGCAGCACGGTCGCTCAAAGTTAGACAGTCCACGATAGGTAGACGCTTGTCCGCCTTCGAGGCGCGGCTCGGCGTCCTGCTCCTGCAAAAAACGCCGCGGGGTTTCGTTTTGACGCCGGCCGGCGACGTTGCCTTTGCCGAGGCCGAGAAGATGGAAGCTGCGGCCATGGCTGCGGATCGGGCGATCACCGGTCGGGACGTGAGATTGGAAGGGGAAATTCGTCTCACCACAGTGGAAACCCTAGCGGCTGAGCTTCTCACGCCCATTTTGGCGAGGTTTGCGGACAAATACCCAGGGATAACGGTGAAATTGATCACCGGGACCGAGACGCTTAGCCTCGCCTCCAGGGAAGCCGACCTGTCGGTTCGGCTGGCGCGGCCAAGCGGCGGCGACTTTGTCATCCGCAAATTGGGCGATGTCGGATTTGGACTTTACGCAAGCGCGAGTTATTTGGCCGAGCATTCCGCAAACACGCCTGACGGAGCGAGGCATCGGGTGATTCAGATGGCAGGCGAGTCTGCGGCATTCCCGGAGATGGTGGCGCTGACAAGGCGGTTTCCTGATGGGGACATCGCGTTGCGTAGCGACAGCAGGTATGTACAGCTCGCGGCGTGTAAAGCCGATATGGGCATCGCCTGTTTAGCGCACTATCTCACGGCTAACACCGGTCTGGTGTGCTTGGCCGATTGCGAGGCGGATCGTGAAGTTTGGCTCGTTCAACATCGCGATACTCACCACATGCCCCGTCTCAAGGTCCTATCTGCGGCTCTCAGCACAGGCCTGAGATTAGGCACAGGGCGATAGGCGCTGCAGCGCCGCGCTTACAATCAGGTGTTGTCTACACGGTCGCCGGTTAATTGTGTTATGGGATCGAACTACGCGGCGTCTTCAACGATCAATTGAGACGGGTCGCTGGTTTGCTTCCACCGCAGGCCTGTTTGCATGGCCATTGCGTCGCGTTTCGGTGACGCACCGAACATGCGGCTATATTCGCGGCTGAACTGGGAAGGGCTTTCGTATCCCACCTCGAAACAAGCCGTTTCAGCGCTAATGGCCGTCGATACCATGAGCCGTCTGGCCTCCAGGAGGCGGAGTTGCTTCTGGTATTGCAGCGGCGTCATTGAGGTCAACGTTTCGAACTGGCGGTGGAATGCCGACGCGCTCAATCGGGCGATTGCGGCAAGCTCCTCGATCCGAACGGTTTCTCGGAAGCGATCGCGCAGGCTGTGCAAAGCGTGCATCACAGGTCTTGACAGGCTGTTTGCAAGAGTGAGCCTCGCAATGTCGCCGCCATGCGGACCGGTGAGAAGCCAATAGCAGATCTCCCGCATGATGATGGGGTATAGTACGGAAATCGCCTTGGGCGAGTCAAGGAGGCGGATCAGGCGCAGCGCACAGTCAGCGAGCGGGCCTCGGAAATCCGTAACAAGGACGCCGCAGCCAGCTTCGCCGCTCAAGTGTGGTGGAGGGTCCAACGCCTCTGCAACGCTCCGCATGATCGCGAGGTCCAACTCGAATGCTAGCACGAGGCAAGGCTCGCCGGGGCTGGCCTCAACCACCCGTCCGACCGATGGCGTTTCGACGCCGATCACCAAGGCTTCGCCCTGTCGGTATTCGAGCCGATCGCCACCGAACGTCGCCCATTTGGCGCCTTGTGCGACGACGCACATCGACGGTCGAAAAATTAAATGGCTGGGCGGCTTGGGATGATCCGACCGCATGATCATCATGCGGTCGATTTCCGTCATGAACGGGCTCTCGCCCGGCTGGCGCGCTGTGTAACGCAGAATGGCTTGCACCAACTCGTCCATGCTCGATCCATCCTGTTTCATTGAATATGGCGCCGGGAGCAGGAATAGGCAAGAAGGCGGCTTGTTTCGACATTCAAGATAGAGGTCGAAATCCTACATGATCGACGGGGAAAAATTCCAACACTTGATCCTCCCAAGCAGGAAAACCAGCTATGTCAGATGGTAAGATTGCCCTTATTACCGGCGGAAGCCGTGGCATCGGCCGTAATACTGTGCTTTGCCTCGCCAAGCGTGGTGTCCGATCGATATTCACCTACAACGCAAGTCGGACGGAATCCGACAATGTGGCCGCCCTGGCTGCCGATACGGGTGCGCTGGCCGTCGCTCTCCAGCTGGATATTAGCGATACTGCTAGTTTCGACGGGTTCGCCGGGAAGGTTCGGGACGCGCTGACCCGGATGGACGCAGTGCGCTTCGACTATCTGGTTAACAACGCCGGTACGTCATCCAACAGCAGCCTGGAAACGATAACAGAGGCGGAAATGGACGGGCTCTACAATGTTCATTTCAAAGGCCCACTGTTCCTGACCCAGGTGCTGCTGCCGCTCATCAATGACGGCGGCCGCATCGTGAATATTTCCTCTGGCCTGGCCCGCTTTGCCATGCCAAATCGCATAGGGTACGGACCCATTAAGGCGGCCGTGGAATCGTTGAGCCGGAACATGGCTTTGGAGCTGGCGCCGCGTCGGATCACAGTCAATGTCGTGGCTCCAGGACCGATCGCCACGGATTTCAGTGGCGGCATCGTCCGCGACAATGCCGAGGTCAACAAGATGGTGGCCGGGCACACGGCGCTGGGCCGAGCGGGATTGCCGGAAGATGTCGGCCCGGTGATCGCTGGGCTTCTCTCCGACGATTTCGGCTGGGTCAACGCCCAACGGATCGAGGTCTCCGGCGGCATGCATATCTGACCTTCTGCGCCGGCCCTGGATGACGGGGCCGGAGACGACCCATCCGGTGGAGCCGCCTCGGGATATTCGATCGGATCCTCGCTGCCCGGTCGAGGAGGCAGGCGTGCCGGAGTGGCTGCTGATCGACAGCACGCATCTCAAGGCTCACCGGACCGCGGCCAGCCTGCTCAAAAAGGGGATCGACGCATGCGTCGATCTCGATGCATCGGACGGACCAAAGGCGGCTTGAATTTCAAGCTGCACGCGGTGTGCGGCGGCCAGGGCCGTCCGGTCGTCATGATGCTTACCGAGGGACAGATGAACGACCACAAAGGGGCTACGCTCATGTTGCACGCGCTCCCTCCGACGGCCGAGCTGCTCGGCGGCGGATACGATAGCGACGGGTTCCGCGAAGGGCTGGGAAGCCGTCGGATCAAGGCCTGCAGTCTGTCGACAAGCTGATTGAAGGACTGGCTACGCCTAGCCAACCGCTACGATCGGTGCGCGCACGCCTTCTTTTCGCCGATCTACATCGCCGCAATCATCACGTTCTGGCTGCCACAAAGAGTCCTGAGCCTAGACAGCTCGTCAAGAAGAGGCATCCTTATTTGGCGCGAGACATCCGACCGTTTAGCTGTGGTTTCGAGCGGCACTTGGACCGTCGTCCGAGCCAACGGTCTGGCGTCGAGCCGGTTGCGCGAGGATCGCGACATGCTCGGCAACGCCGTTCGGCGATATCGTCCGTAACGCGAGCTTCATGGGAGGCCGGGAATACGAGGCCATCGCCGGATCCGACGCCCGAGTGCTGACGGCCACGGGACTAACTCCCGCGTTGCAAACCGGGGCAATGGCACTGCCGTCGTTTGCCACCGAGGGACCGTTCGCGGGCAGGACCGGATTGCGACCGTCGCCTGCGTCATAGGCCGTTATGGATAGCGAGTTTCTGCGGTCGAGAGGGCGCAACCTAAACGGCCTTAAAATCCCCCCGATGTTGCTCACTTTTGGCACGGAGTCTTCTTGCGCGGTGTTTTGGATGCCGGCTATCAGGAGCCGCGGGTCGTGGCAGCCAGCCCGATCCGGGGTGAGATCGTGCACAAGCCAGAGGAGCAGGTGGGCTTCACGGTTCGCGCCCCGGCAGCCGCCGGTAAACCAGGGTCCGGTCAGTGGGAAGTTCTGCTTTTGGGCAGCCTGTGGTCACCAGTCCCGCCAGGAACGGCCTTGCGGCACGGCGCCAGCCTCATCGGCGTCACGCATCCAGGGGCCGTCGCCAGCCGATAACAGAAGAGGCGGCTGTGCGGAGGATGCGTGCGGCACAGACGTATGGCCGCCGCCGAGGTCATGGCGACGCTGCACCCGCAGGATCAGGTAGCGGTCACGCTCGACCCCAAGCCCGCGTCTGCTCAGGTCGATAGATCCGCCGCCATTCGGTCGTTGCGCCAATCTCGAAGGCTTCCTTGGTCTGCTGCGCAATCGCGGGGGAGATCTCGGCCTTTCTGAGGCTCTCGCGCATCCTGGCTGTGGCTTCGCCGAGCTCTTTCTCAAACTCGGCAGGTGTCAGGCCCACGCACATGCGGGCGACGTGAACACCGCCGGTAAACGCGGTGTCAGTATCCTCGGGCGACAACACGTCCGAGGAGGCAGCGCGGGTCATGAAGACTCCCTCGACATAGATGCCTTGCCTCATTGGACGGCCGGCGTCTGGTGCGGCCAAGTCAGCCTTTGCGCTTGCGCCCCGGTCTCGTGGGCTGCTCCGCCTCTGATGATCGTCCCAGCCCGATCTTCCTCGCCAGGTCTGACCGACGCGCGGCGTAATTGGGTGCCACCATCGGGTAGTCCGACGGAAGACCCCAGCGTTCCCGGTATTGCGCCGGGGTCATGCCAAAGGCGGTGTGCAGATGCCGCTTGAGCATCTTGAGCTTCCTGCCGTCCTCCAGGCAGACCACGTAGTCGGGGAAGACGCTTTTCCTGATCGGGACCGCGGGCTCGAGCTTTTCCGGCACCACAGGGGGCGAGGTCGCGCCAGCGAGCGCGGCATACACAGCATTGATGAGCTGGGTCAGGCCCTCGGCAGGCACCGCGTGGTGTCCCAAGTGCGCAGAGACTATCTGAGCGGTGAGCTTGAGTAGCTGATCGTTGTTTGGCTCGGCCATGTTGAGTCCGTCACTAGGTTTACCCAACTGTATGGCAGAAAAATCAGTAATGGAATGCTCCGACCAGTACTATTTTATCTCACTGAGAGCAGTTGGATCGCTTACGCAGAGTAACTATACGCTCGACTAGAGCGATCCGGCAAACTGACGAACCGTCTAGTGCTTCAGCGTTCGCGCTACCTCGGCGCTCAACACCTTTCAGCTCCAACTCTGTTCATCAGGATCTCAAATCGCCCGCATTGGGTGCATTTACGATGCCGCTTGCGGCAGCCGGCCTAGGTCCCATGCTCGGCGTACCGTAGGGGAAATGGCCCGGTTTGACTTCGCGCACGGGACTGCTCCGCCCACGGCCGCGCAGTCGTAGAGCACTCAAGCGGGACCGACCTGCGCGACCGCGTAGCTTATGCACTTAGACAACCCACCCGGTCCTGGTCTCGGTCCCGGTGCGGGCGCCCGGCGCTGCTACGACGAGCACCGGGCGGCTGTGGTTCAGTCGATGTCGGCCGCCGAGGTGATGGCCTGAAACGCCTCCTTGCCATACCGGATTTTTGTCATCGATTGCGATCACAAACCGTTCCGGGACCCTCCGGGTGGCAAGAGAGACGTGCATCATTGTTGTCGGCAGGAGGGTTGGAGGAGATAACGGCTGGCCCATTATATGGCCGTCCCGAGGGATTCAGGTCGTCTTGCGCCGCCCTGCGCTGGTCGCTGCTCGGAGGCGGCCCGGAACACGCTGCTAGCATGAGAACCAACCCGATCCATAAGCGCTTGGTAGAACGTCGGGTGATCATAGCCTCCTGTTCATATGGGAGATTCGCCCAAGCAGCGGAAATAAAACGCTGTCTCCGTTGATCGTCTTGGTTAGCTTAAGTGGACCCCGACCGCCCGCCGGCAGCATAGCCGTGCGGGGCTACGCTATGGAAGCGATCTGACCGATGCCGAGCGGGCCGTTCTCGGTCCTTTTGTCCCGCCGGATGCCAAGTGCGGCCGGGAGCGGGCCCACCCGATGCGGGAGGTGGTGAACGCCATGTTCTACGTTCTGCGCGGCGGCATCGCGTGGCGGCTGATGCCCGACACGTTTCCGTTCTAGCGCACTGCATACCGCTGATTTGCCCGGCCGCGCGACGACGGCACTTGGGAGACGATCAACCATCATCTCGTCATGCGCGACCGCGAGCGGGCGAGCCGGGAGACCAGCCCGACTGCCGCCGTGATGGACGGCCAAAGCGTGAAGATACGCACGGCCGGGCGCCGAAGCTCCAGGCCCATGCGCCCGACATCCGGGACCGTAATGGGGCCGGCCCGTTGCTAAGGGTGTAGCGTCCAAGCTGGCCTTTCGTGGGGCTCGCTTAGGCCGATCCCGGCTATCAGGGGCCGCGGGTCGCGGCAGCCAGCCCGATCCGGGTTGAGATCGTGCGCAAGCCAAAGGGACAGGTGGGCTTCACGATCCACGCACGACGCTGGGAAGTGGAGCGGTCCTTCGCTTGGATCAACCGAAACCGTCGGCTGGCAAGAGATATCAAGGCCACCTTCGACCCAGCACAGGCCCTCCTCTAAACGAGAGAAGGAAGCGGCGGGCGTGATGGGGCGCTTGCATACGCTGCTCGGCTTCGCCCCACTGCCTGCGCAGACCAGGGCAGCTACCTTGCATGCCGGTACTCCTTCACCCTGGCGCACCCGATAATCGGGTTGTCACGTTAACCAAGCTCGAGTATTAGGTTGTCATGTCATTCCCTCACTCAAATCAGATTGATGTCTTAATCACGGGCGGATCAGCCGGGATTGGACTAGGCCTGGCTCGTCGATATCTCGCCATGGGCGCGCGGGTCCTTGTGACAGACCGCGACGCCACGAAGTTAGAGGCAGTTGCCGCGCAGCATAACGGCTTACTTACGCTCGTCTGCGACATCGCTGTGCCTTCGGAACGGATAACGTTCGCTGATCGAGTCGGTGATGTACTACCCGAACTCTCGGTGGTCATCAACAACGCCGGCATTCAACGGCGCGTATCGATCGCAGCAGACGCTGCTCTTTGGGCTGAGAAACAGAATGAAATCGACATCCTCTTGGCCGGGCCAATCCATTCTAAACAGCCTGCTCGTTCCAGAGATGCTGAACCGTGGCCAAGGCGGCGTGATCGTAAATGTTACGTCTGGAGGTGCGTATGTCCCGCAGCCGTTTGCCCCCATCTACAGTGCCTGCAAGGCGGCTTTACACAGCTACACCGTCACCCTTCGCCATGCGCTAGCCAACACTAATATTCGCGTTAAGGAGCTTATTCCGCCCGCTTTGGCGACAGGCTTAGCCGGTCCTGGCGCAAACCGTGGCGTTCCACTCGACAATTTTTGCGACGCCGTTTTTCCAGCGCTTGTTCACGGAGACGACGATGAAATCGGTTTCGGACTAACTGCGACTGATGAATTTGGGACCGCGATAGCATTCTATCGCAATATGTTTGATAACTTCTCGCGGCGTTTTCCGGTTGCCATATATGCCAGCGGCCCAGAAAATTCATAATGCGTCCGCGTCGCCACTTAACGCTGAGGAGCTTGCAACTTGGAACGCCCTCAAGCATCTGAGCGAGAGGGCATTTCGCCTGGTAGGGCAAGCGATTGAAACAGCCACTGGCTTATCTGCGGCAGATTACGGCATCCTCTCGCGGCTGGACGATAGTAGCCACGGCCTTCTGCAACAACATGAACTGATGAAGTCGCTAGGTTGGCATAAAGCGCGACTATCCCAACAATTGACACGCATGGAAGCGCGCTTGTTGGTCTCGCGGGAAGCACGTACGCCGAGAGAGGGTGTAACCGTTAAGATACTCCCGAGTGGCAGAGAGGCCATTCTAGCCGGCCGGCCTGTCCACGCCGCCTCGATCCGACGACATATCCTCAACCACCTTCGGCCTGACGAAGCGCGGTTGATCGTCGAGATCGTCAAGCGGCTGGACGAGTAGCAAATTGAGGATTGCCCATAGATGCCCCACCCGCTTGATCGTCCAATCTGGAACTCTCTTACACATAGGCAAGCAGCCTTTTCGCTCGACGCTGGCGGGATCATCCGCCGCTTCGATGCTGCTTTCGCTCCGTTTGCGGCTAGTGCGGATGGCACGCCCGAAAGTCTAGTTGATCTGGCCGTCCTCGTGTCCGAAGGGCAAACCATTATTTTGCAGCAGGCTGAACAAATTCAGCCCCCACCTGGATTGTCTCTTCTACGATCAGCGCTGACTGTTCAAATGGTAGCAAAGAAGATCGAAGGTCCGTCTCCGGATTTCCATTTCGAAGAACTGGTTGCCACAGACGCTCCAGAGATGCTGGAGCTTGCTTCTGTAACTAAGCCGGGCCCATTTGGGAAGAGAACGCACGAGTTGGGTCGTTTTCTTGGCGTCCGACATCATGGACGGCTGGTGGCGATGGCAGGTGAGCGGATGAAGCCGGGATTATTCACCGAGATCAGCGGTGTCTGCACCCATCCAGATTATCGCGGGAAGGGGTATGCAGCGGGTTTAATGCGAGAAGTAGGGCGGGACATCCTGGCAAGAGGTGAGACGCCATTTCTTCATGCCTTCGCGGACAACGTTGGCGCAATCGCCCTTTACCAGCGACTTGGATTCGTCACCCGTTGGCAGCCATGGCTTATGGTGCTGGCACGCTCTTGAGAGACTGGGCTTGGAGCGTCAAAGCGCCGGGATTGATTGAACCGTTTGGAGTAGATTAGTTGAACCCAGCGTTTGCTTGCAGAACACCTGTGCAGGGGGGGGCGCTCATCGCATCGCTGCCTCTCTCAGCGCTGGTATGCTTGCAATATTTCTCAATGTCGTAGCGCTTAGGAGCGCTGACCTTATCCATTTGTCGACCGCTCATGGCAGCGAGCGGCACCGGGAACGGCATCTCCATCGGCCGGCCGGTCTTGGTGTCGGTGCCGCTCAGCGCCATCCACCAGGCATCGCCGCGGCGGACCAGATGCTGCTCCAGGGTGAGGGCTGCGTAGCTGCGCATCCGCAGCGGGCGATACATCAGCAGGGCAATCATCAGCCCGTCGCGATACAGGATCGCCCGCTGCACCGCGAAGTGCGGATCGCTCGCCCGGGCCCGATCCATGATCTGGATGCCGAGCCCGACCACGGTCTGTGCGTCCTGCATGCGCGAGCGCTTCTCCCGCACCGGCACTGCCTGGCTGCGCAGGCGATCGGCAGCACGGGCAATCCACTTCCAGTCGTGGCCCGGGGCGATCGCCCGCAGGCTGCGGCTCAGATCGTTGACGCGGGTCTGCACGGTCATCGGCGCCAGGCGCAGCGCCGCCGCCTCGGCGTAGGCCTGCACCCGCTCGCGGGTTGCCCGGCTGGCCGGGGTCGACGCGGGATCGAGCTGCCCGGTGCGATCGAGCCAGGTGAGCCAGTAGCCATACCCGTCGGTGACCATCTTGCGGCTGGCCTCCGCCCAGCCGGCGGCGACGCCACCCTCCTCCAGGAAGCCTGCCGGTTCGAGCGCGGCCTGCCAGGCGGCCTGATCTCGCGCCGGCCATTCCTCGATCGGCATGCGGTGGTTCTCCGCTGTCTAATTCTAGCGGGGCGTCTCAGCGATCCAGGTGCCCAACCCAACTACAACACCGGCGCATTGACCATCGTGACCTTAATGCAAGCATCTGGGCGCTGCCCGAGATCGAGCGCTGACAGCCCGTCCTCTAGCGGCAGCGTATGCGTTCGGATGGGAGACAGATCGATGCGGGTGCGCTCGAGAAAGCGGATCGCTGCCGGCCAGACACCCGGCGAGCCGATGCAGCCAACCACACTTAGGTTGCGCATCTGAATGTTGCCTAGGTGGCTCGATACGGATCGTCCTATGTTGATTCCGACCATCGCCACTCGGCCCTCCTCGCGCGCCAGATCAAACACCACGCCCAGGGACCTGTCGTGACCAGAAGCCTCGACCACCAAGTCGGCGCCGTGCCCGTCGGTCTCCCGTCTCACGCATTCGACCAACCCGGGCTCGGACGGGTCGAGCGCAATCGCGGCACCAAGGCGCAGCGCCGCCTCGCGCCGGTGCCCGATTGGATCGACGACGATCACTCGTGCACCGCTGCCGATGGCGGCGGCGGCACTCATCAGGCCAATGGTACCCCCGCCGGAGACCAGCACGGTTTGGCTTGCGTCCGTCCCGCCGGCTCTTTGCACTGCATAGTAGCCGCAGGTAAAAGGCTCGATGAACGAGGCGGTAAGATCATCAATGTCGTCCGGAAGATGGTGTAACCATTCCGGGCGCGCCACGAAGAATTGACGATAGGCGCCATCGAGCGAGAAGCCGAAATGGTGTAACCGGTCGGGCAGGCGAACAACGCATTCGCCGACGACCCGGTCGCCCACCGAAAATCCCTGCACCGAGCCTCCGACCGCGGCTACGCGGCCGGACCATTCGTGGCCCGGCGTTATCGGATAGGAGATTGGTATGATGTAGCGACCGGCCAGCAATTCGTAGTCGGAATGGCAGATGCCGACTGCGGCGAGCTCGATCAGTATTTCGCCCTCGCCAATCTCTGGAACTGGCGTATCGACAAGAATCGGGCGGTTTGGGGCTTCGAATATCAGGCTTTTCATGAGCGTCTCCTCAGCATCGTGCCGGCCGGACGTCCCGGCGCCGTCTCGCGCGTGTTTGTGGGCGCGTCTCAGCCGACGGTTTCGGCCCGGCCTGATCTCGCCGAACGGATGATTGCTTCCAGTAGGCTGATATTGTCGATCATCTCCTGGCCGGTTATCGGATAAGGTGCAGTGCCACGCACGGCGTGGCCGAATGCGGCGAGATTTGCGGCGACCGCTTCTGCCTTACCGACCGTTTCGGTTCGAATCGGTGCCCCGGTCTCGCCGCTGGTTACGACCCAGCCGTCTGGCGCCTCGACATGGGCGCGATCACGGATCTCGAGCCAGCCCCTGGTCCCATAGACCGCGAAACGCGAAACGAACGGAGTGGCCAGGGTCGCGGACACATAGGCGGTGCCGCCAGCCTTGAACCGAACGTAGGCGCTCATGGTATCGCCGGAGGGCAGGGCGGACGCGAGATTCTCAGTGGTGGCAAGCACCGACGCGGCCGGGCCCATCAGCCGAATTGCAAGGTCGGTCAGATGGATACCGGTCGCGGTCATGCCGCCCGCGGGCGCTTGGTCTGGATGCAACCGCCAATTCGATGGGTCCAGGCCGAGGAATTTGTCGTGGCTAAAGTTCGCCTCGATCTGAAGCAGGCGTCCTAGACGGCCGTTGTCAGCGGCGTGCAAGAGCTCTGCCATTGGCGGCTCGAAGCGACGCTCGTGACCCATGCCCAGGACTAGCCCCGCTTGCGCGCAAAGGCGCACCGCGTGCTCCGCTCCGCTCCGGGTAAGTGAAAGCGGCTTCTCGCAGAATACGTGCTTCCCGGCGTTAACCGCCGCCGCGATCTGCGCCTCGTGCAGGGCATGGGGAGTGGCGAGAATGACCGCCTCAATCGAGGCGTCGGCGACGATCGTATCGAGATCAGCCTCCAGGCGGAGGCCGTGCGTCGCGGCGAAGTCTCGCGCCACGTCCAGCGCCGGCTCGACGATTGCAACGAGTGCGAGGCTCGTCGGCTGGTCGAGCAGGAGGGTCGCCATTTTGCGCCCCCACCAGCCGAAGCCGACGAGTGCGGTTCTGACAGGCTCCATGGGCGCTGCTCCGGTCACGAGTGAAGGCCGGCCGAGACCAGGCCGGGGCGATGGGAGGCCGATTCAGAGATCCGCTCGAAGCCTTCCTGCACTGCCCGGATCGCGTCTGCGTCGCTCTTGCGGCCGGTCAGGGCATCGTGGATCTCGGCGCCTAAAAGGGCGTCAATCGCGAGGTAGGAAGGCAGTGGTGGACGGGCCCAATTGTCGAGTAGGTTGCGCTCAGCGGCGCGCCTGATGAACGGGATGATTGAGGAGGATTGCATCACCTCCGGATCCGCCACCACGCTGAAGCGAGGCACGAAGGGAAAGCCGTTCTTGACGTGACTGCGCAGCGAGTCCGGCGACATCATCCAGGCGATTGCCTCCCGCGCGCGCGCGACCTCCTCCTCCGGTAAATTAGATGGAATCGCGAGTACGAAGCCACCCATCGGCGCAGTCACGCTGCCTTGCGGCCCTGCGGGATGAGGCAGGTATTGGACCTTGCGACGAACGTGCGAGCGCGTGTCATACTCGAAGCGCGCGCAGCGCATGCTCCAGCAATAAGTCATTGCTGCATCGCCGCGCATGAAGATGTCGAACGAGGCCTCCCAGTCCAGTTCGGAGACGTCGGCCGGCGAAATCTCGGCCAGCCGATGCATGTAGTCCAGCACCCGCAACCCGTCCTCGCGAACGAGCCGTATCGGTGGGTCTGGCTCGTTCATCGCGGTGCGCGGCACCAGGTAACGCCCGCAATCGGCGAGCAGGAACAGGAAGCTGGATGCGATCGGCATGCCGCGTGCGGCATTCCACACGATGCCGTAGCGACCATGCGCGGGCGCATGCAGCGCGCGCCCGGCATCGATGACCTGATCGAATGTGGCAGGCGGCGCGATGCCGTTTTCGGCAAGCAGATCGCGTCTTACCGCGAGTGTCTCGACGGTGCAGTAGACCGGAACCCCGTATTGCCTGCCCCGCCACTGTCCATTGGACCAGAAATCGTCCTGGAAGTCGCTGCCGTCCAGCTGCTGCCGACCGATCGGCAGATCGATCGGTCGGATCAGCCCGCGGCTCGCGAACGCGCCGAGCCAGGGAATGTTGATCGCCACCACATGATAGTTCGAACTCGGGCGTGCCGCGTTCTCGTTTGCCAGCTTGTATAGTTGGGGCAACCGTGCAAGGTCGAAATCGCGTCGCGAGCCGAAATCGTTGCGGAAGTCCGACCAGAGGTTCTGCATCGCGATGAAATAGTTGTCGTCGGCCAGCAGGAAGCGCATGTCCGCGCCGTGCGGCTCGCGCACAACGCCGTACGGCGGCATGATGCAGCCGGCGGACGGTGCGCCAAAATAGTAGCTCTCCGGCTCCTCCGCTGCGCCGCGACGGCCGAAGGTCCGCGCGATAACTGCCTTGGTTCGCTGGAGATAGGCATCGAAACGCGAGAGCAACAGCGGGCTGGGACGCAGCGCGAACGACTTGCCGGTACGGCCGCGTGGGACCCTGAGGATAAGTCCTCCATCGATTAGGTCCTCGATTTTGCGTAACGAGGTCGAGTATGGCGCGTAGCCTGCCTGCGCCAGCGAGGAAATCGTGACCAGCTCTTCCTTGAGATGCGCGCGGATCAGGTGCCCGATCAGATGCGGCACCGCATCTCCCTCACTGCCCGGGAACAGCTCGGTCCAGGGCAGCCGCAATTGATCCATGAAGTCCAGCAGTCGGAGCGCCTCGAGGTCTTTCATCGGCGGCGCTTCCTACCCTTCAGAGTTCCCGCTGGATCCGACGGCCAGTCCGGCGAGGGCGCGATACTGCCGCAGAAGGACAAAGAAGTCCCTCAACCCGTCACCTTGCGCATCGGCCGCGGCGTAGTGCTGGCGCACCAGGGCGGTCAGGAACATCGGCGCGCCGCTCGTCCTGGCGGTGTCCAGGACCAGGTCGAAATCCTTCATCATCTGACGAACCGTGAACGCAGGGTCGAACGTGTCTCCAAGCAGCAAGTCCCGCTTGTAGGCGACCAGCTTCGTGCCGACCACGCTCTCGCCGATGACCTCAAGCATCTGCGCCATGTCGAGATCGCCCTTGGCGCCGAATATCAGCGCCTCCGCCACCAGCGCCGACATAGCGCCGACTAGCAGGTTGAGGGTGAGCTTCAACGTGCGCGCCTCCTCGGCCTCGCCCACATGGAAGAAGCGGCTCGCGAACGCCTCCATCGCCGGTCGCGCGCGATCTAGCGCCGCCTGCGGGCCAGAGGCGAGCACGGTCAGCGTGCCCGCCCGCGCGGTCGCGGTGCTGCCGGAGATCGGTGCGCGCAGATAGGACACGCCTGCCTTGTCCAGCACCGTGGCGACGCGGGCGGACGCGGCCGGAGAGACGGTGCTGGTCTCGACCAGGACGGTACCAGGCCGGAGCGAGTCCGCAAGACCGCCGATCACCGATTCCAATACCGGGTCGTCCGGCAGTGAGGTGAACACCAGCTCGCAGCCGCGCACGGCGTCGGCGGCGTCGGTCGCCACAAGCACCCTTTCGCCGGCTAACGCCTTAGCCGCGTCGCGGAGGCGGTCGTAGACCAGGAGGGCATGACCCGTCTCCGCCAGCCGACGCACCATCTCGGCGCCCATCTTGCCGGTCCCGATCCAGGCGATGCGGTCGCCGGCGCCGGTCGGGCCGCTCATCTCCCGTGCACCGCAGCTGCGGTCGGCTGCAGTCGGATCACGATCCGCGCGTGATGGAAGCATCCGCTCACGCCGAGCCCCGCTGCCCAGTCCGGATCCTCGACCGCATCGAACGGCACCACGAGATCGTCCTTCACCCCGAACACGGCATCGCTCTCCAGGTAGGGATCGCCCTCGCGAAAGATGTGCGTGGTGAGACGGTCGTATCCCGGCGCGTCGACGATGAAATGGATGTGAGCCGGCCGCATCGGGTGTCGCTTAAGCGCAGCCAGCATGCGGCCGACCGGGCCGTCGTCGGGGATTGGATAGGAGGCGGGAACGATGGAGCGGAACCAGAACCGGCCGTCCGCGCCGGTGCGGAACAGGCCACGCAAATTCATATCCGGCTGGGTCGGATCCTGGGTGTCGTAGTAGCCGTCCGCGGAGGTCTGCCAGACATCGAGCAGCGCGCCCTCGATCGGGCTGCCGTCGGGCGCCAGCACCGCGCCGTGCACCAACAACCTGTCGCCCTTGCCGTCCCGGGAGATGCTGTCGCCCATGGCGCTCTGCGGCGCGCCGTCGACATGAAACGGTCCCAGCACCGTCGACGGCGTGGCGTGATCGACCTTGCGGTTGTTTATGGCGTCGACCAGCATCGACACGCCGAGCGTGTCGGACAGCAGGATGAATTCCTGCCGCCGGTCGCTGCAGATTTGTCCGGTGGCGGTCAGGAAGCCGATCGCCGCTTCCCATTCCGCGGTGGTGAGCTGCAACTCGCGCACGGCAGCGTGCAGGTGACGGACCAGCACCTCCATGATCCGCTGCAGGCGCGGATCGTCGCAACCGGCATTGCGGGCTAGCACCAGGTCCGCCGAATTATCTTCGGTGAAGTTGCGCGCCATGTAGTTCATCGCGCCTGCTCCCGGGCCGGTGCGCCGGACGGGGCGCGGCCATGGAAGGCGTCCTCCAGCAGCGCGCGTATCGCGTCGCGCGCCAGCGTGCGCGGGTTGGGATACGCAGCCCGGCAGGCGAGATCGGCAGCGCGGTCGAGATCGCCCTCCCGCATGCCTAGCGCGGCAAGGCTTATAGGCGCGCCCAGGCGCAGTGCCAGGGCGTGCAGACCGGCGGCCGCATCGGCGGCCCCGAGCGCGTCTGCCACCAAGCGGGCTGCCTCGGGCGCTGCCGGAGCGTTGTAGGCCAGCGCATGCGGCAGCACCACCGCATGGGTTTCCGCGTGCGGCAGGTCGAAGCTGCCGCCCAGCGTATGGCAGAGCTTGTGGTGCAGCCCCATGCCTACCGCACCGAGCGCCACGCCGCACAGCCAGGCGCCATAGAGCGCATCGGCGCGCGCCTCTACGTCGCCGGGGGCATCGACCACCGCGGGCAGGGCGCGCGCGAGCGCCCCGATCGCCTCGCGCGACAGCAGCGATACGATCGGATTGGCATCCGGTGCGTAGAGCGCCTCGACCGCATGGGCGATCGCGTTCAGGCCGCTTGTCGCGGACAGCGCCACCGGCAGGCCGAGCGTCAGGGAGACGTCGTAGATCGTCGTCTCCGGCAGTATCCGCGGGTCGCGCTGGGTGGTCTTCAGCCCATTTTCGGTCTGCCCGAGGATCGGAGTCATTTCCGAACCCGCATAGGTGGTCGGGACCACGATCTGCGGCAGGTCGGTATGCAGGGCGATCGCCTTGCCCAACCCGGTCGTCGACCCGCCTCCGATTGCCACCACGCCGTCGATCGCATGCGCGCGGACCGTCTCGAGCGCCCGCTCCGTCACTTCGGTCGGCGTGTGCATCACCGCACCATCGAAGTTGCCGGCATGGCGATCGCCGAGCAGGCGCGCGGCCTGCCCGGCCTGATCGCGCTGCTGCGGCGTCGAGAGCACGAGGACGCGCCGCATGCCGAGCAGGTCCGCTTCAGCCGACAGCTGGTCCAGCGTGCCATGACCGAACAGCACGCGCATTGGCAGGCCGCCGAAGGTGAAGCTGCGTGTCATGGATGGCTGGTCTCCAAGAGGCCTGGTGTCCTGCCCCGGGCGGACCGGCAGACCATAAGTCCGCCATTTGTCACGGCGAGACTAGTTTTGTCCGATTTGGACATAATGCCAGTTCTCGAAGTGGTCGGTTGATCCATATGGTTCGTCGCCATGTTTACGCGCCACCATATATTGCACCGCACAATGTCTCGTCTTCGCCCTTCCGGTAGATTCGACGATGATGATTGTGCACCGCGGAACAACGACTGGCCCGCGATTTCCCCGGCCGGAAGCACGGCCGGTGTCCCGGCCTCGGCACAGAGGAGGATCGTATGAGCCCAGATCGTCTCCATCGCCTAGATGGGAGGGTCGCTATGGTCACCGGGGCGGCTCGCGGCATCGGCGAAGCCATCGCCGCGCATCTGGGCGCGCTCGGCGCACTGGTCGTGCTCAGCGACATGAGCCAGGCGGTCGAGGAGACCGCGCACCGGCTGTCGCTGCAGGGAATCCGCACCGACGCGATCGTCGCGGACGTGACCGATCCCGGCGCGATGGTCGATGCGGCTGCGACAATCGCCGGCCGTCACGGCATCGTCACCCTGCTAGTCGCCAATGCCGGCCTGTCCTACGAGGCCGACCCGCTGGATCACGGGCTTGAGGACTGGCGGCGGGCGATCGCGGTCAATCTCGACGGGACCTTCCATGCCGTCCGCGCTTTCGCCCCCGGCATGGTCGAGCAGGGCGGCGGCAGCATCGTGGTGATGTCGTCGATCGCCGGCGTGAAGGCGGTGCGACCGGAGAAGCATGTCGGCTACGACGTGGCCAAGGCCGGCGTCGCGCATATGGCGAGGGTCCTAGGCGTCGAGTGGGCGCGACGCGGCGTGCGGGTGAACGCAGTCGGCCCCGGATACACCGATACCGAAATGCTCGCCGCCGTGGGAAGCGCGCAACCGGACGTGCTGCAGCAATGGATCGAGGACATGCCGATCGGTCGCCTGCTGCGTCGCGACGAGATCGCGGCTGCGGTTGCCTTCCTGCTATCCGACGCCGCGTCCGGCATCACCGGCCATCTGCTGATGGCCGACGGCGGCTATTCCGCGAACTGACGACATTAGGACATCCCCGCATGCACTTCGTGATCCATTGCATTGACTATCCAGATGCCGTCGAGAAGCGCCTGGCGCACTACGATCAGCATAAGGCCTATCTCGCGGCCGCCTCCGTACGTACGCTGGTGTCCGGGCCGCTCGTCGCGTCCGACAACGAGACCATGATCGGCAGCTTCTTCCTGCTCGAGGCGGGAGATATCGCCGACGTCCGCAGCTTCCACGAGAACGATCCTTTCAAGGCCGCCGGCATCTGGCAGCACGTATCGATCAACCCGTTTTTGAAGCGGGTCGACAATAGGAACGGCTGATCCGGCGACGACACCGACCGAGCGTCCAACGCAAAGGAACGATGAGCATGTCCGATACAAAGACGGTCCGCGCGATCCGCTTCCACGGCCAGGGGGACGTGCGGGTCGAGCAGGTCGCAGCGCCGGACCCTGTGCTTGGCCGGTCGGACGTGCTGCTCGCGCCGCTGTTCTGCGGCATCTGCGGCACCGACCTACATGAATTCGTGGCCGGACCGATCGTGACTCCGAAGGAGCCTAACGCGCTGACCGGCGCGACCCTGCCGCAGATCTTGGGCCACGAGTTCTCCGCGCGCGTTCTCGCCGTCGGGGAGGGGGTCTCGAGCGTGGCACCGGGAGACCGCGTGTCGATCCAGCCGCTGATGGGACCGGACGACGATTACTACGTCAGACGCGGACTGGTTCATCTGAGCGAGACGCTGGGGGTTGTGGGTCTCTCGTGGCAGTGGGGCGGCATGGGTCAGCGCGCAGTAGTCCAGGAGAAGAACGTCATCAAGGTGCCGGACGCACTGGACGACCGTCAGGCGGCGCTGATCGAGCCGGCGGCAGTGGCGGTCTATGCGCTCGATCGCAGCCGGATCAAGGTCGGCGACACGGTGCTTGTCTCCGGCCTCGGTCCGATTGGCGCCCTGACCATGCTGGCCGCCAAGGCCGCCGGCGCCAGCCGAATCTTCGTCAGCGAAACCAACCCGACCCGCCTGGCGCTGGCGCGCGACCTGCTTCCGGAGGCGATCACGATCGATCCGCGCAGCGAAGACCTCGCCGCCATCGTGCGGGCGCACACGGAATCCGGCGTCGGTGTCGACGCGGCGCTCGAATGCGTCGGCAACGAGGCCTCGTTCAACGGCTGCATCGCCGCGGTCCGGCGGCAGGGCGTCGTGGTTCAGGTGGGCTTGCACACCAAGCGTGCCTCGGTCGATCCGATGGTCTGGGCGCTCAAGGACCTCAGCATCGAGGCCGTCTGGTGCTACCCGGTGCAGATCTGGCCCCGCATCGCGACCATGATCGCCTCCGGCGCGTTCCCGGTCGAGAAGATCGTCACCTCGGTCATCGCCATGGACGACGTCGTGGAGAAGGGATTCAAGGAGTTGCTCGATCCGGCGGGACGACAGCTCAAGGTCCTGGTCCGGATTGAGGAGAGCCAAGCGTGACGGGCGCTATCGCGGCGCCGGGCGCTTTGCAAGCTTTCGTGCCGGCGCCTGGCCAGTTCCGGTCGCGAAAGGCGCCGGACCGGTACTGCCGCGAATCACCACCGGGGATGGCAGCAGGACGCGTGTGACAGGATGATCCTTGTCTGCGATCAGCTTCATCAGCAGCTCGGCGCCTACCTGGCCCAGCGTGCGGCCGGCATTGTGAAGGCTCGTCAGCGGAGGCGACAGCAGGCCCATGAAGGGAAGGTCGTTGACGCCGGCGACGGAGACCTGCTCCGGACAAACGATGCCCGCCGTCCGCAGCGCGAGCAGCGCGCCCACCGCCAACAGATCGTTGAAGCAGAGGATCGCCGTGGAGCGTGCACCGTCCGCCAACATCCGGCCGACGACGCGCGTACCTTCGTCGACATCGTAGGCATCCGCCTCGATAACGTCGAAACGAAACCCCGCCTGGCTCCGCAAGGCCGCCGCAGCTGCGAAACCGGCCAGCCGGTTACGCGCGGTCGACGCCGCCAACGGCGCGGTGATGTAGGCGATGTCGCGGTGCCCGAGATCCAGGACGTGCGCTACCATGGCCTTCATACCCTCGACATCGTCCATGGCAATCGAGGAGATTCCGTGGTGGCCGGGATCGCGCAGCACGGCGACAGTGGGAACTCCGAGCGCGAGGCACAGATCCGCCGCCGGATCGGCAAGCTCGAAGCTGGCGACCACGAGGCCCGCGACATAGTGTCGGCTCATCGTCTCGATGATCGACAGCAGTTTGTCGGGCTTGTACTCGGAGCTGGCGACGAACGTGACGTAGCCGTCGCTGGCGGCACGCTCCTGAACGGAGGCGATGATCGGCGCGAACAATGGATCGCTCAAATTTGGAACGATGAGCCCCACAGTTCCGGTTCGCTGCGTTCGCAGGCTCGATGCGAGGGGGTTCGGGCTGTAACCGAGCTGCTCCGCGATCCGCCTAATCTTGCCGACCATCTTGCTGGAGATGCGATGGTCGGTCTTCGGGTTCAGCGCGCGCGACGCGGTGGACACATGCACCCCGGCCTGGTTCGCGACGTCAACGATCGTGGCGCGTAGCCGCCCGCTCCTGGTCTTGTCGACAGGTTGACGCATGGTCGCTCGGCCCTCCTGGCAGGCACCCTTGCCATACGACGCCCCGCCCGTCGAGCGTTGCCGGACGGGCCGCCTTTTTCGGGATGATACCTGCATTCTTCGTATGCACAGTAGGGAATAAGTTAGAGCAAACGTTTGCCCTTGACTCGCGATCGTCTCACACCTATCGATCACGCAAGGCGCCGGTCGACGGTGCGAGACTAAAGTCACCCGCGATCTGCGGCACGGAAGCACCGCACCGATATTCCCCGCCGACTGAAGACCGATGATGAGCGCCGCTCGCCCAGGGCCCGGCCTCGAATGTCTGCCGATTCGGAGAAGTCCATGGATCAGTCGAAGAGACCGCGTATCGCCTTCCTTGGAACTGGCGCCCAGGGCGCGTCGATCGGGGCCGATTTCGCACTCGCCGGACACGACGTCACTTTCATCGAACAGTGGCCAGACCACGTACACGCGATCCGGGAAAACGGTATCACGGTCAACCTGCCTAGCCAGACCATCAACGTCCGCGTCCCGGTCATCCATCTCTGCCAAGTAGCCGAGCTGAAGGAGCCGTTCGATATCGTCTTCATCGTCATGAAGGCATACGACACCAAGTGGGCTTGTCAGTTGATCGCCCCGCATCTTGCGACGGACGGTCTCGTGGTCGGTCTGCAGAACGGTATGACGCACGAGGATATCGCCGAGATCGTCGGTCGAGAGCGGACCATCGGCGCCGTGATCGAGATCGCCTCGAACATGTTCGTCCCGGGCGTAACGAACAGGCAGAACGACCGCGACACCTCCTGGTTCGCGATGGGTGCGCTCGATCCGGAAACCCAGCCTCGCGTGGAGGGCGTAGCGGCGCTGCTACGCTGCACCGGCAGGGTCGAGGTGACCGATGACATCCGCTCCGCCAAATGGATGAAGCTCGTCGTCAACGCCGCGGAGCTGATCCCGTCGGCGATCGTCAATCTGCCGCTGGCCGACGCGGCGCGTGCTCCTGGTATGCTGGAGGTCATGCGCGAGGCCGGCTATGAGGCGATGCGCGCCGCCCTGGCGGACGGGTCCAAGATCGTCTCGATCATCGGCATGCCCCCCGTGACCAGCAACGACCCCGAGGGCTACGTCGACCGGATCTTCGACGAAGTCCTTAAGACCTTCTCTCAGGAGGATACGCTGACGACCTCGCTGCAGGATTGGCGCAAGGGCCGTCGCGCTGAGATCGAGGAGGTCAACGGCTGGGTCGTCGACATCCTGGCGGCGCATGGCCACGGCGCGCCGATGAACCAGCGTGTCGTGCAGGTAGCACTCGAGATCGAGCGCGGTGCCATCGAGGCTAGACCCGAAAATGCCGACCTGCTGATCGAGGCCCTCCGCGCGACGCGATCCGGACGCTAGAGCACGACAGTCTGCCAACAAAACATAACAAGACATGACACGGGAGAGGATTATGACGACGCGGGTTGACGCAATCAGCATTAGACGAGGCGTGCTTGCCGGTCTCGCTTTCGTAGCCCTGACGGCGACGCGGCCAGTGCAGGCGGCGCCTGAGGCCAAGGGTGGCAAGCTCGTGGTCGGGATCGATGAAACCGCGTCCGAGTACTGGTCGGAATACCTGCAGGGTGTTCGGGACATCGCCGAGTCGCTCGGCAAGAGCCCGGTGGTGCTGACCAGCAACTATCAGGGTGACCAGCTGTTGGCGCAGCTCGGCGCCACCTACGCGGCCGGCTGTCATGACTGCGCGCTGGCCACCGATCCGTCCTCGAACGCTTTCGTCAAGGCCATCGTCGGACGGTCGGCCAAGGCGAAGGTACATGTCGTGACCTTGTGGAATCGTCCGGAGGACATCCATCCCTGGGACACATTCTCTGACTACTGGGTCGCCCACACCTCGTTCGACGGCGTGATGTCGGGCTACGAGCAGGCGATGGCGCTGTGCAAGGCGCTCGGCGGGAAGGGCACGATCGCGGCGATCGAGGGCGTGCCGTCGACGCCGCCGGCCTATCAGCGGATCCGCGGCCTGAAGAAGGCGCTCGCGGAATGTCCGGGATTGAAGCTTGTCGATACCCAGGTCGGTGACTGGCAGGAGACCAAGGCGCAGGACATCACCCGGACCTGGCTCGCGCATTACGGCAGCACGTTACAGGGCATCTTCGCGTCCAATGACTCCATGGCGCGCGGCACCGTCGCGGCGTTGAAGGAGAAGGGCCTCAACGGTAAGATTCTCGTCACCGGATCCGACGGTTCGAACATCGGGCTTGAGATGGTCAAGAGCGGCGACATGCTCGTCACCATATGGAACGATCCGGTGCTGCAGGGGGCGATCTCCATGTCGCTGGCCTACGCGGCAGCGATCGGCGACGTCGATCCGCAAAAGCTCACGCACGCGCAGCGGGATTTCTATCTCAAGGAAGAGCCCGTCACGCGCGACAATGTCGACAAGTATCTAGCAATGAAGCACGACCAGCCAAAATACAGCTACGAGGACATCAAGAAAGACTTCTGGAAGGACTCCGCAGGACAGATCCCGCAGGGTGCGAATGACAACGACTGAGTCGCACGTCGGCGCGGTGGACAGGGCGAAGCGCCGCTCCGGCACGCATGGGCTGCTGCAGTCGCTGCGGCGGCGTCCGACCTGGATCCAATTCGGCGGCCCAGTGACCGCGGTTGTGATCCTGTCGATCGGCTTCCACCTTGTCAGCGGGACGTTCCTGACCCTCGGCAACCTCCGGTCGGTCGTCGAGGCGTCGGCGGTCCCGGCGATCGTCGCCGCCGGCCTGTCCTTCGTGCTCATCATGGGTGCGATCGATCTGTCGATCGAGGGCGTGATGGCGGCGACCAGCATGGTCGTGGCGTTGCTGGTCGCCAACGGTGTCAACGGCAATCATCTGGGTCCGCTCGGCATCGGCTTGGCGCTGCTGGTCGCCGTCGCCTTCGGCCTGTGCAACGGGCTCCTGAACGCTGTTTTGCGCATGCCGTCGCTGATCGTCACGCTGGGCACCTGGTTCATCGGCCTCGGCATGGCTGCGGTCCTGTTTCCGCAGCGCGTGCCGCAGATCCGCGACGGGCTGCTCCTGGGGGTCGCCCGGATCAGGATCCTCGACTTCAGCCTCGTCGTCTACATCGCCGTGGCGCTGGTCGTGGCGGCGCAGCTGCTCCTCAATCACACCACGCGCGGTCGAATGATCTACGCGATCGGCGGTGAGGAGCATCTTCTCGCCTCCACCGGCATCCGTATCAAGGGCATCAAGATCGCTGCTTTCTCCCTCTGCGGCCTGTTTGCCGGGATCGGTAGCCTCCTGCTCTCGGCGCAGCTCGGCAGCGGCAATGCCGACATCGGCAGCGGGCATCTGTTCCCGGCGATCAGCGCCTCCGTCCTGGGCGGAACGGTACTGACCGGGGGGCGCGGGGGTGCCGTCCAGTCTGCCCTGGGGGCGCTCATCCTGGAGGTGTTGAACAACGGGCTGATTCAGATCGGAGCCGGCCCCTACACCCGGAACATCATCAGTGGAACTGTCATCCTGTCCGCGGTGGCACTCGGCGGATGGAATCGCCGTCGCCTGCTGAGGGTGGTCAAGTGAGTAACGCGATCACGCTCCGCGGCGTCCGCAAGGCCTACGGCCCGGTCGTCGCCCTCGAGGGGCTCGACCTCGAAATCGGCGCCGGCGAGGTGCTGGGCATCGTCGGCCAGAACGGCTCCGGCAAGTCGACGCTCCTGAAGATCCTCTCCGGGCTGGCCCTGCCGGATCGTGGCGAGATTTTGATGGGCGGCACGTCGGTCCTGCTCGATTCGGCCGCGGCCGCTGCGCGCCACGGCATCGGCATGGTGCACCAGGAGCAGTCGCTGATCCCGAACCTGACGGTCGCGGAGAACATCTTTCTGGACAAGGCGCATCCGTCGAAGCGCCATGGCATCTATCGCTGGTCGGCGTTGAATCAGGCGGCACGCGCGCAACTCGACAAGCTATCCGTCACGATCCCGCCGACCACCCTGGTCGAGACACTTCGCTTCTCCGACCGCCAGCAGGTCGAATTCGCCAAGGTCCTGGCCATCGAGGAGATGGTCGACCGACCACCGGTGATCCTGTTCGACGAACCGACATCGCTGCTCACGCCCGACGAGATCCGCGGCCTGTTCGCGCAGATCAATCGACTGCGTGGCCGCACCAGCATGGTGTTCGTCTCGCACCGGCTGGAGGAGGTGCTGGAAATCAGCGACCGGGTGATCGTGCTGACCGACGGACGCAAAGTCGCCGAGCGCAGTAGTGGGTCGGTCGATCGGGAGGAGCTCTACGAGCTGATGGTCGGACGCCAGCGTGTCGATCCCTCGCTGCGACGGGCGGCAAGGCCGCCGGTCCGGGCTCAGATGCTGCTGCAGGTGGAGCAGCTGGGCAGCCACCCGCATTTCCGCGATATCAGCTTCAAGCTCGGCAGGGGCGAGGTCCTGGGGATCGTCGGGGTGCTCGGCTCCGGGGCGGAAGAGCTGTGCCGGGCCTTGTTCGGGGTGATCCGCCCGGATGCCGGCACGTTCATCCTCGACGGCAAGCAGGTGAAGGCCGCCGGTCCGCGCGCCGCGGTGCAGCGCGGCATCGGCTATCTGCCGTCCGACCGGCGGTCCGAGGGCATGCTCCCCGGGCGCTCGCTCACCGACAATACGGTCATCACGTTCGGCAGCCAGTACGGCTGGAAGCGGACCATCCTGAACCGGCGCAGGGAGCGCGCGGCGGCGCAACACTGGATGACGCGCCTCAAGGTCAAGATGAACAAGGCGTCGGCACCGATCACCAGCCTGAGCGGCGGCAACCAGCAGAAGGTCGTCCTGTCCAAATGGCTCCTGGCCAGGAACCTGCGCCTGCTGCTGCTCGACCATCCGAGCCGCGGCCTAGATCCGGGCGCGCGCGACGATCTGTTCGACGTCGTGCGGGAGCAGGTCGGCCAGGGTCTATCGGTGATCTTCGTCGCTGATACGATTTCCGAGCTTCTCGAATTGTCGGACCAGATCGTCGTCATGCGCGATGGCGAGATCACTGCGCGGTTCGCGCCGTCCTCTGGCCGTCTGCCGAGGGAGGAAGACATTGTCGCAGCCATGGTGTGAACCGGGCCCCGCCGCTCCGGCGTCCCTCTCTTCTCGACAGGCAGCACTCCCATGCAGATAGCGCCGGATCGCCGGACCACCACCCGCGCACGGCCGGACTACGCCGCCATCGCGAGGACTCTCGGGCCGCTCGCCTTCCTCCTCCTGCTGGTGGCGGCGAGCGGCGCGGTCGCGCCCGGCGTGCTGCAGGCCGACTCCATGCTCGGCTTTCTCTCCGACGCGGCGCCAGTCATCGCGCTGGTTGTCGGCGGCACTTTCCCGATCCTGGCCGGCAGCATCGACCTTTCGGTCGCCGGCATCGCCTCGGTCACCGGTGTCCTGGTGGTGGTGCTCAATCCGGTCTTCGGCCCCTGGACCTCCCTGGCGGTCGTGCTGCTCGCGCTTGCGTTCGGCGCGGTGCAGGGCCTCGTGCACTGCTGGCTTCAGCTGCCCTCCTTCATCGTCTCGCTTGCCTCTCTCAGCATTCTGACCGGCCTGGCTCTGCTGTTGTCGAATGCCACCGCCGAGCCGATTCCGTCGAACGACGTGCTGGTCGGAATTCTCGGCAACACCGTGGCCGGCCTGCCGAACACGATCATCCTGCTGGCGGTCGTGGTGGCGCTCCTCTGGCTGCTGATGCGCTACACCGGCTTTGGTCGCGATCTCTACGCGCTGGGAAGCGGCGAGACCGCAGCCCTCATGTCCGGTGTCAACGTGCGGGCGACCCGCACCCTGATCTTCATGCTGTCCGCCGGCTGCGCGGCGATGGCCGGCCTGTTCCTGGTCTCGGTGACGGCGTTCAGTTCGCCGACGCTTGCCGGCAACCTGCTGCTGCTCTCCATCGTCGGCGTTGTGCTGGGCGGGACCGCGATTTCCGGTGGTGTCGGCGGCCTGTTCGCGGCTGTGGTCGGCGGCCTCATCACGGCATGGCTGAGGATCGTCACCGTCATCGTCGGCGTGGCGCCGACGGCGCAGAACATCATCTTCGGCCTGGCCGCGCTGCTGGCCGTGGCGGTAACGACCGACCGAAAGAAACTCGGCGTCATCAAGTAGCCGAGACGGACATAAGCGGAGCACGACATGAACGACCAGAAGCTCGCTCTCATCACCGGTGCCGCTGGCGAAGTCGGCAAGGCCACTGCGCGCCTGTTCGCCTCCCAGGGCTGGTCGCTCGTGCTGTGCGATAGAGTTTCCGAGGTCGAGCGCCTGGCCGGCGCACTGCAAGAGGAGCACGGCCGGCGCTGTCTCGGGGTCGTCGCCGATCTCGCCGTCGACGAGGACGTCGACCGGGTGGTCGATGTTGCGGCGCAAACCGGCATCCCGCTGTGCTTCCTGGGTCTGGTCGCTGCCATCAACCATCCCGCCGTCCGGATCGAGGACATGGACATGTCGCTCTGGGATCGCGTGCAGGCCATCAATCTGCGTGCCAATGTGAAGTTCATCAGCGCGTCGGTTCCCCACCTGCGGCGGGGGAAGAATTCGTCCATCGTGCTCGTGTCGAGTTTCTGGGGACGCGAGGGACATGCCTTCTTCAGCCCCTACTGCGCGTCGAAAGCCGCCCTGATCTCGCTCACCCAGAGCGTCGCCGCCGAACTGGCTCCCGCCATCCGGGTGAACTGCGTCGCGCCCGGCAACATCGATACGCCCATGCATTACGAGGCCTTGGCGGTGGAGGCGAAGCAGCGGAGCGTTTCCATCGACGAGATGCGCCGTACCGAGTGGGCCAAGATCCCGATGCAGCGGCCGGCGAACGTCGGCGAGATAGCCGCGGCGATCTATTTTCTGTCGAGCGAGGCAGCCAGCTATTTCGTCGGTTCGACGCTGGATGCGAACGGCGGCTGCAGGTTCACCTAGAGCCCGACGCGATGTCGCCTGGGCGCTGTGCGTGCCCGGCGCTCCGATTGCACGAGAACGGGAGCATGTCATGGATAAAACCGCTTTGGTGGTCGGGGCGAGCGGCATCGTCGGCAGCGCTGCGTCGGCGCTGCTGCTCGAAGAGGGGTGGACCGTCCATGGCCTTGCGCGCCGGCCGTTGGCCCAGGATGGCGTGCAACCGATCGCGGCGGACTTGCAGGACGCCGCCGACACCGCGGCGGCGCTGTCCGGCCTCAGGCCGGGTGCGGTCTTCATCACCACCTGGCTGCGCCAGGACACGGAGGCCGAGAACATCCGCGTCAACGCCGCGATGGTCCGCAACCTGCTTGACGCGCTGCGACCCGCCGGCGGTGCCGGCCATGTGGCCCTGGTCACCGGGCTCAAGCATTACCTGGGCCCGTTCGAAGCTTATGCGCGTGGTTCTCTGCCGCAGACCCCGTTCCGCGAGGAGCAGGGCCGGCTCGACGTCGAGAACTTCTACTACGCGCAGGAGGACGAGGTGTTCGCCGCCGCGGCCCGTGACGGCTTCACCTGGAGCGTGCACCGACCGCATACCGTGATCGGCAAGGCGGTTGGCAACGCGATGAACATGGGCACGACGCTCGCCGTCTACGCGACGCTCTGCCGTGAAACCGGACGCCCGTTCCGTTTTCCGGGCTCCGCCGCGCAGTGGGATGGGCTCACCGACATGACCGACGCCGGTCAACTCGCCCACCACTTGCTCTGGGCGGCGACGACGCCGCCGGCCGCGAACCAGGATTTCAACATCGTCAATGGCGACATCTTCCGCTGGAAATGGATGTGGAGCCGGCTTGCCGAGCGGTTCGGGCTGGAGGCGGCACCGTTCGACGGAACGGTGCTGCCGCTCGCGCGGCAGATGGCAGGGGATGCGGAGATCTGGCGGACGATCGCCGCGCGCGAGGGGCTGGTGGAACCGGAGCTCGACCGTCTCGCGTCTCCCTGGCACACCGATGCCGATCTCGGCCGGCCGATGGAGGTCGTCACCGACATGTCCAAGAGCCGCCGCCTGGGCTTCACCGGCTATGTGCCGACCGACGACGCGTTCTTCGCCCTCTTCGACCGGTTGCGCGACGACCGGCTGATTCCCTGAGACCGCCGGTCACAGGCCGGGACCCTGTCGTGCTTGGCAAGGTCCTGCGCCTCATGCCAGCGTCCGCGCCATGGCACGGCAGGACTTCATCCAGAACCCGTCGCAAGACCAGCTCCAGGGTGCAGACGGGCCGGACTTCGTGGCGGCCCTGGCCCGTGGGCTCGACGTTCTGCAGGTCTGCGCCGATCAGCCCGACGGCATCACCCTCGCCGAGGCCGCGCGCCGCACCGGCCATACGCGGGCCAGCGTGCGCCGCTCGCTGCTCACTCTCGCGTCGAGGGGCTACCTGATCCTCGATGGGCGGAATTTCGTCGCGACGCCGAAGATCCTCTCGCTGGGAGTCGGGCTGTCGCGCATGCCGTTGTCGCGGCTGGCGCAGCCGCTGCTCGACCGGCTCAGCCGCGCGCATGGCGAGAGCTTCTCGATGGCCATGCTCGACGGGCGCGACATCGTCTATGTCGCGCGTTCTGAGGCGCGCCGTATTCTCGCGGTCGACCTATCAGTCGGCTCGCGCCTCCCCGCCTATTGCACGTCGATGGGCCGCGTGCTGCTGGCCGGGCTGCCGGACGCCGACCGCGCCGCCCGGCTGCCCGCATCGCTGGAGGCCCGTACTGACCGGACCATCACCGATGCGTCCAGGCTGCTGGACCTGCTGCGACAAGTCGAACGCGACGGATACTGCATCCTCGACCAGGAGCTGGAGGTAGGGCTCCGTTCGCTAGCCGTGCCGGTAAGACGCACCGATGGCCGCGTCGCGATTGCGCTGAACGTAAGCACCCAGGCCGGCCGGGTCGACCTCGCCGCCTTGCAGCGTCTCCTGCCGGCGCTGCAGGCGGCGGCCGATGATCTCGGCCCGCTGCCGGCCGTGGCGGCGATGGCGTCAGCCCCTTGATCCCATCTCGCATTGCGACGATGATTGTTCGAAGAGCGCATGTGTGTGCGCTAGTCGCACAATCGGGTATGAGGGGAGGGCGATATGATCGACAAAATCGTGCCCGATCTGTCGGCTGCATTGTCAGGCGTGTCTGACGGCGCGACCGTCATGGTCGGTGGTTTCGGCGCAGTCGGACAGCCTGACGCCTTGATCGAGGCCCTGATCGACCAGGGAGCCCGCGACCTGACCGTCATCGCCAACAATGCCGGCACCGGCCATACCGGTCTGGCCAGGTTGATGGAGGCAGGGCGCGTCCGCCGCATCATCTGCTCTTTCCCGCGTTCCGCGGGATCGGTGGTGTTCGAGGCGCTATTCAAAGCTGGCCACATCGCGCTGGAGATCGTGCCGCAGGGCACGCTGGCTGAGCGAATCCGCGCCGCCGGCGCCGGGGTCGGCGCCTTCTTCACGCCGACCGGCTATGGCACTCGTCTCGCCGAGGGCAAGGAGACCCGTGAGATCGACGGCAAGCACTACGTGATGGAGTACGCGCTGCATGCCGATCTCGCTCTGGTCGAGGCATGGCAGGCGGATCGCTGGGGCAACCTCACCTACCGGCGTAGCGGCCGCAACTTCAATCCGATCATGGCGAGTGCGGCGACGCTAACTGTCGCGCAAACGCAGCATTTGGCCGAACTCGGCACTCTGGATCCGGAGTCCGTCGTGACGCCCGGCATCTTCGTCGATCGAGTCGTCCACGTACCGTATGGCGATCCAAAAGGTTGAGATGAGGCGCGACATCATGACAGATCTCGTCCCGCTTTCCCGCACGCAGATGGCCAGCCGCGCCGCCCAGGACATTGAGGAAGGTTGGTACGTCAATCTCGGCATCGGCATCCCGACCCTGATCGCCGACCACATCCCGAACGGCCGCGAGGTGGTGCTGCATTCCGAAAACGGGATCCTCGGCATGGGTCCCGCGCCGGCGGCAGCGGACGCCGATCCCTGGCTGATCAACGCTGGCAAGCAGCAGGTCACGCTGCTGCACGGCGGATCGTTCTTCCACCATGCCGACAGCTTCGCGATGATCCGCGGCGGGCATCTGGACCTATGCGTTCTGGGCGCATTCGAGGTGGCGCGGAATGGCGATCTCGCCAATTGGGCGACGTCGGCGGCAGATTCGGCGCCGGCGGTGGGCGGCGCGATGGATCTCGCGGTCGGCGCTAGGCGCATCTGGGTGGTGACGGAGCATACCACCAAGGACGGCGCACCGAAGCTGGTCGAGCGCTGCGCCTATCCATTGACCGCGCTCGGCGCCGTCAGCCGCATCTACACCAACCTGGCTGTGGTCGACGTGACCGCGGACGGGTTCGAGGTCATCGAACGCGCGCCGGGCGTGACGCGGGAGGCGCTTCAGGCGCGCACCGGCGCACCGCTGCGCTTCAGGGAGACCGCGCATGACTGACGCCTTCATCTGCGACGCGGTGCGCACGCCGATCGGTCGCTACGGCGGCGCGCTCGGCGCCGTGCGCCCCGACGATCTCGCCGCCCATGTGCTGCGCACGCTCCGCGCCCGCAATCCTGGCGTCGACTGGGACGCGGTCGAGGATTGCTTCCTGGGCTGCGCCAACCAGGCCGGCGAGGACAACCGAAACGTCGCCCGCATGGCGGTGCTCCTGGCCGGCCTGCCGCCGACGGTGCCCGGCGCGACCATCAACCGGCTGTGCGGCTCCGGGCTGGATGCGGTCGGTACCGCGGCACGGATGATCGCCGTCGGCGCCGGCGAACTGGTTCTGGCT
>CAIMSN010000103.1 GCA_903844135.1 uncultured Rhodospirillales bacterium
CCGTCTGCCCAACGGCCTGACCATCGTCACCGAGCGCATGGAGCGGGTCGAGACGGTCTCGCTCGGCGCCTATGTCGCCAGCGGCACCCGCAACGAACGCGCCTCCGAGAACGGCGTCTCCCATTTCCTGGAGCACATGGCTTTCAAGGGCACCGAACGGCGCTCGGCGGTACGGATCGCCGAGGAGATCGAGAATGTCGGCGGCCACATCAACGCCTACACCGCACGCGAGCAGACCGCCTACTACGTCAAGCTGCTGAAGGAGGACCTGGCGCTCGGCGCCGACATCATCGGCGACATCCTGACCCACAGCAGCTTCGCGCCGGAGGAGCTGGAGCGCGAGCGCGGCGTGATCCTGCAGGAGATCGGCCAGGCCAACGACACGCCGGACGACATCGTGTTCGACTATTTCCAGGAGACCGCCTTCCCTGGCCAGGCGATGGGCCGCCCGACGCTCGGCACCGAGGGGCTGATCCGCACCATGAAGCGCGAAACGCTGACCGACTACATGCGGGCACACTACACTACCGGGAACGTGGTGATCGCCGCCGCCGGCAATCTGCATCACGAGCAGGTGGTGGAGCTGGCGCAGCGCCATTTCGCCGACCTGCCGACCGCCAGGCTCGAGCAGCCCGAGGCCGGGCGCTATCTCGGCGGCGAGTTCCGCAAGGAGAAGGACCTCGACCAGGTCCATGTGGTGCTGGGTTTCCCGTCGGTCGGCTACGGCGATCCGGACTATTATCCCGTGCTGCTGCTCTCCACCCTGCTCGGCGGCGGCATGTCGTCGCGCCTGTTCCAGGAGATCCGCGAGAAGCGTGGGCTGGTCTATTCGATCTACTCGTTCAGCGCGCCGTTCCTCGATGGCGGCCTGTTCGGCATCTATGCCGGCACCGGCGAGGACGAGGCCAGGGAGCTGGTGCCCGTCACGCTGGAGGAACTGCAGAAGGTGCAGCGCGAGGCCGGACCAGACATCGTCCGTCAGGACGAGCTCGACCGTGCCCGGGCGCAGTTGAAATCGAGCCTGCTGATGTCCCTGGAATCCACCGGCAGCCGCTGCGAGCAACTGGCGCGCCAGCTCCAGGTGTTCGGTCGCCTGATCCCGACCGCCGAGACCGTCGCGAAGATCAACGCGGTGACGCTCGACGACGTCCGGCGCGCCGCAGCGAGGCTGTTCCGCAGCAAGCCGACGCTGACCGCGCTCGGCCCGGTGACGCATATTCCACGGCTCGGCGAGGTCGCCGACAGGCTCGCGGCATGACCGACCGCCTGTCGCTGATCGAAACGCTGGTCGCCGATGCCAGGCGCGCCGGAGCCGATGCCGCCGAGGCGATCCTGGTCAGCGGAACCTCGCTCGGTATCCAGGTCCGCCAGGGCAGGAGCGAGGAGCTGGAACGCTCCGAGCACAACGATGTCGGACTGCGCGTCTTCGTCGGCAGCCGCAGCGCCATCGTCTCCGCGACCAGCATCGATCCTGCAGGCTTCGGCCGCCTGATCGAACAGGCTCTGGCGATGGCGCGCGTGGTCCCCGAGGACCGCTTCGCCGGCCTCTGCGACCGCACCCAATCCGGTCGCTTCGAGGACGATGGTCTGGATCTGGTCGATGCCGCCGAGCCGGACATCGCCGCCCTGACCGAACGCGCCCGCATCGCCGAGGCGGCGGCGCTGGCGGTCGCCGGCGTGACCAATTCGCAAGGCGGATCGGCCGGCTACGGACGCAACGAGATCATGCTCGCCACTTCCGGCGGCTTCTCCGGCCGCTACGGCAGGACCAGCCACTCGATCTCCGCCAGCGTGCTGGCCGGCAGCGGCACGGCGATGCAGCGGGACTACGATTACCATTCCAGCGTGCATCTTGCCGACCTGGACGATCCGGCGACCATCGGCCGCAGCGCCGGCGAACGGGCGGTGGCGCGGATGAACCCGGTCAAGCCGCGCACCGGACGGATGCCGGTGGTGTTCGATCCGCGCGTGTCCAACTCCCTGCTCGGGCATCTTTCCGCCGCCATCAACGGCGCGGCGATCGCGCGCGGCACCTCGTTCCTCAAGGACCGGATGGGCACCAGGATCCTGCCCGCGACCGTCACCGTCACCGACGATCCGACCCGACCGCGTGCCAGCCGATCGAAGCCGTTCGACGGCGAGGGCGTGCGCACGGCGCCGCTGCTGCTGATCGAGAATGGCGAGCTCACGAGCTGGGTCCTGGACGGGCGCAGCGGCCGCCAGCTCGGTCTGCCGAGTCGTGGCAACGCCAGCCGCGGACCGTCCTCGCCGCCATCGCCTTCGGCCAGCAACCTCTTCCTGTCCGGCGGCGTAGCGAGTCCGCAGGATCTGATGGCGGACATCAAGGAAGGCGTCTATCTGAATGAAATGATGGGAAACGCGGTCAACGGATTGACCGGCGACTACAGCCGCGGTGCGGCCGGTTTCATGATCCGCGACGGCGCTCTGGCGGAACCGATCGCCGAATTCACCATCGCCGGAAACCTCGTGGAGATGTTTGCGTCCCTGGAGCCGGCCAACGACCTGGTTTTTCGTCGCGGCACCGACGCGCCGACGATTCGCATCGACACCCTGACCATTGCAGGCGCATGACATGACATTCTCGCTCAGCAGGCGTCGCCTGCGTGCCGCCTCACTCTCCCTGGTGCTGTCGCTGGCGCCGATCGCCGCCCCGCCGATCGTCGGAGCGGTGACGATGCTGGCGCCGATTTCCGCAGATGCGCGACCGGGCATGGGCGGGTCGATGGGCAGCCGCGGCAGCCGCACCTACAGCGCGCCGCCGCCGACCGCCACGAATCCCGGCGGCGCGTCGCCGTTCGGGCGCACGATGACGCCAAACCCCGGCCAGTACGGCGCGCCAGGCTATGGCGCCGCCGCGCGGCCGCATCCGTTCGCGGCCGGTCTGGCCGGCGGCCTGCTGGGTGCCGGCCTCGGCGGATTGCTGTTCGGCCATCACGGCGCCTATGCGGACGGTTACGGCGAGCGCGGATCCGGTGCCGGCAGCTTCATCTGGCTGCTGATCGAATTGGCGATCCTGTTCTTTCTCGGGCGCTGGCTCTATCGCCGCTTCTTCGCCAACCGTGCCAGGGGCCCGGCACTCGGCGGATTGCCGGGCGCGATGTCGATGCGTGGCGCCGGTCAGCCGATGCGCGGCGGAGCCCCGATCCAGATCGGCAATGCCGACTATCGGGCGTTCGAGCAGACGCTGCTGGACGTGCAGCAGGCCTGGTCGATGCAGGACCTCCGGTCGCTCTCCCGGTTCGCGACCGCGGAGATGGTCAGCTACTTCTCCGAGCAATTGTCCGATCTGGCCAGCCGCAACCTGCGCAACGTGGTGAGCGCGGTCAGCATGGATCAGGGCGACCTGTCCGAGGCCTGGGCGGAGAACGGTCGCGAATACGCGACGGTGGCGATGCGCTACTCGATGATCGATGTCACCACCGATCTGACCGGCCGGGTGGTGGATGGCAGCCCGAACGAACGCCAGACGGTGACCGAACTCTGGACCTTCGTCAGGGCGCCCGGCGGAAGCTGGCTCCTGTCGGCGATTCAGCAGGCACGATGACCGAGCCCGCCGTCTTCATCCCTGCAGCCTGACCAGCGTCAGCCCGAACAGCAGCAGGGCGACGGACAACAGGACGGCGACGACCGCGATATTGCGGCCGCGCCTCCTGCGCATGGCTTCGGCGCTGCGTTCGGCCTCGGTGGCGAAGACGGGTCGCGGACGCGACCTGCGTCCCTCAGCCAACGAAGCGGTCCACGCAGACGGCGACGAACAGAAGCGCCAGATAGACCAGGGAATAGCGGAAGGTCTGCCGTGCCGGCTTGTCACCGGACAGGCTGGTGCCGGTCCGGTCCTGCGTGTCCGTGAGCACGCGTATCGCACAGACCAGGAAGCCTGCATCCAGCAGCGCTGTCGCAGCCAGATAGATCCAGCCGGTCAACCCCAGCGCCGATGGCGCGAGCGACACCAGCGTGAGCAGGATCGTGTAGACCAGGATCTGCCAGCGCGTGTGGCGCGCGCCCTTTACCACCGGCAGCATCGGCACGCCCGCGGCGCCGTAATCCTTGCAGGCGTAGAGCGAGAGCGCCCAGAAATGCGGCGGTGTCCAGAAGAAGACGATGGCGAACAGCAGGGTCGGCAGGAGGCCGATCTGCCCGGTGGCGGCGGCCCAGCCGATGATCGGCGGGAACGCTCCGGCCGCCCCCCCGATCACGATGTTCTGCGGCGTCGAGCGCTTCAGCCACATCGTATAGGCCACGACGTAGAACAGGATCGACAGCGCCAGCGCGGCCGCTGCGACCAGGTTCGTCGCAAGCCCGATCAGCAGCACGGAGAAGATGCTGAGGCCGATGCCGTAGGCCAGGGCATCGTCGGGCCGGACCCGCCCGGCCGGAACCGGCCGACTGGCGGTCCGTCGCATCAGCGCGTCGATGTCCCGGTCGTACCACATGTTGATCGCGCCGGCGCCACCGGTGGCGATGGCGATCGACAGGATGACGATGAAGGCGACCAGCGGATGGACGTGCACCGGTGCCACGAACAATCCGATCGCCCCGGTGAACACCACGAGGGTCATGACCCGCGGCTTGAGCAGCGCGATCCAGTCGCGCGTGTCGGTCCCGAGCGCCAGGTCAACGTCCGGTGCCACACCGCTCATCAGCGGCGCCCTTCGCCGGTCGCGCCGCGGTCACGCCGCGCATCCCAGGTCACGGAGACCGCTCCCCGCTTTCCACCAAGCAGCATCATCGACAGCAGGACGCCGAACAGAGCGACCGAAAGAGCGATCATCGCCGCGCCCAGGATACGCAGTTCCGCGACCGGTAGCAGAAGCGCCACCACGCCACCGAGCAACAGCCAGGATTGCGCGCGTCCGATCGGCTCGGGAGCGGTCCGCTCGGCCAGCATCCCGGCCCACCGGTAAAACCCCGCGAACAGGGCAAAGACGCTCGCCAACGAGATTGCGTCATGCAGCGGATCGCCGGCCAGCCAGGCCGCCGTCCCGGCAAGCATCGCGGCGACGAAACCCACCACATGCAGCCCCGGGGTGCTGGCGAGGGCGACCCATCGTCCTGACCGGGCCAGCGTCAAGACCCAGCAGGCCGTAGCGATCGACGTCGCCGCGGCGATCGCTGCCATGGAGGCGAAATCACCACCCCGGGTGCCGTGCAGCAGCGCTACCGCCCAGGCCATGAATGCGACCGCCGCCAGGATGGCCATCGTCAGCACCATAGTTCGTCGCCCGACCAGGGGGCGTCCCGCCAGACCGCCGACGATATCGCCGACCAGGCCGAGGCCCGGAAGCACCAGTCCGACCAGGGCGGGCGTGAGAATGCCGCCGACGGCGAGGCCGATCCCGGCTCCGTGCCAGGCCGACAGCACGATCGAGGCGGCCATCACCGGCGCCGCGCAGATCGCGAACGACGCAGCGATGAGCGCCGACCAGACGAAGACCGGCAAAGCGTCGCTCCTCGCCGCGCGCTCGTTCAGGATGGTCGCGACCAGGTTGGACGCGCCCAGCACGGAACCCAGCCCGGTGAGGATGGCGGCGACGGCATACCAGACCGGATGGGCCGTCATCAGCCCGGCGACGGCGGCGGCGAAACCGAGCACCGTCAGCAGCAGGGCCTGCAGCGCCACGACGGGAAACGCCGTGTCGCGAGCGCCGATCTGGAGCGGCACGATCAGAGTGCCGAAACCGCCGAGCAGCGCGGGCAGTGCGGAGAAGAACAGAAGGAGCGGCGCGTGGGCGTGGGCCAGTGTCCGCCACCCCGGCCCGAGGCTGGCGAAGCCGGGCAGTCGGAGCAGCAGCGACAGCGAGCACGCCGCCAATCCGGTCGCGAGCGCGAAGGCGAGAGTCGCAGAGCCGACGGCGACATGGTCCGGCACATGAACGCGCCAGCGATGTCCAGGGCTGGACGTGGGCGGCATGCAGGCAGGTACTCCCTGGCCGCCCTCACCCGGGCGGCGACGGGTCACGACGCTTCGTTGCGCAGCGTGACCAACGTGAAGAGGCCGAACGGTGGGACTGGTTCCACCGCGGCCGCCCTTAAATCTTCATCCGGGAGTAGAGATTCAATCGCAAAATCGGGATGCCAGCCAAGCGAATGCGATGCCTGGGCCATGCCGCGCTCGATGGCCAGCCTCAGCCCGCCGGTCGCCAGGAAATGGTTCACGAACAGGATCTGCCCGCCCGGCCGCACCACGCGCTTCAATTCGCCAAGCAGACGCCTCGGATTGGGCACCACGGAAGCGACGAACATCGCCACGGCGATGTCGAACGAGGCGTCGGGGAAGCTGGTCTCCTCGGCGTCCATCTCCAGCAGGGCCTCGACATGCGGCATGGAAGCCCGGGTAACGCGTTGCCTGGCCTTCGCCAGCATGGCACCGGACAGGTCGATGCCGGTGATGCGCTTGGTGGTCTCGTAGTGTGGCAGCGCCAGCCCGGTTCCGACGCCCACTTCCAGAACCCTGGTTCCTGGCAGGCGATTGACCGCGGCCACCGCGCGACGGCGGCCGAACGCGGAAATGCCACCGAAGACGGCATCGTACACGCCCGCCCATCTCTGGTAGGCAGCACGCACCGCATCCGCATCGAGCGCCGACTTCGGAACCGGCAGCGAGTGACCGGGGGCACTCACCTGGAGGACCGAGGCAGGCGCGACATGCAGAACCGCACTTGGCTGCTGGGCATGATTCTCATCGACGATCTGGCACATCGGCCCTCTCTGTGCCCTGCCTGCCGACGGTCAGCAAGGGCATAAGACTTGACCGCAACGCCATTCGCGGAACGCGACCGCGTCTGACGGTTTGCGGCGGGTGCGACCGATGGCCTATCCTGACGTCTCCACCACGCCGGTCGGGGGCCAAATCGATGCTGACAGCGATCCTGGTCGTCCTTACGGCAATCCTGTGGTGCGGGATCGTGCTGCTGTATTTCCGCGGCGAAATCACCCGCTGGTGGGACAACCGCTACGGTCCGGACCACAAGGAAGAGAAGCCGTTCAGCAACAAAAAGAAATTCTGGCAGCTCTACGACTGAGCCTGATCCGTCCGGACCCTCGCCTCGATGCGGTCCCAGATCAGCCCGGCGCTGTTGATGGAGTCGAACCGGTCGATCTCCTGCAGCCCAGTCGGCGACGTCACGTTGATTTCGGTCAGCCAGTCGCCGATCACGTCGATGCCGACGAAGACCAAGCCGCGCTCGCGCAGCAGCGGGCCGATCCTGCGGCAGATCTCATGCTCGCGCGGTGTCAGCCGGGACTGGGCCGCCTTGCCGCCGACATGCATGTTCGAACGCGCTTCACCCGGCGCAGGCACCCGGTTGATCGCGCCGATCGGCTCCCCATCGGCCAGGATGATCCGCTTGTCGCCCTGCCGGACCGCCTTCTCGTAGCGCTGGATCATCAGCGGCTCGCGCGACCGCGAGAAGAACATTTCCAGCAGGGAAGCCAGGTTCTCGTCGTCCTCGCGGATCCTGAACACCCCGGCGCCGCCGTTTCCGAACAGCGGTTTGACGATGATGTCGCGATGCTCGGCGCGGAAATCACGGATCGCCTGGAGATCCCAACTGATCAAGGTCGGCGGCATCAGGTCCGGAAAATGCGTGACCAGCAGCTTTTCCGGCGCGTCGCGCACCGAACGCGGGTCGTTCACCACCAGCGTTCCACCGCCATCCGGCCGATGCACGTGCTCGAGCATGTGGGTGGCGGTGATGTAGGCCATGTCGAACGGCGGATCCTGGCGCATCAGCACCACATCCATCGTGGTGAGATCCAGGATCTGCTCGTCCCCGAGCGTGGCGTGCGCATCACCGACGCGCTGCACCGTGACCGGCCTGGCGCGCGTGGTCAGACGCTCGGCGCGACGTCCTGTGGCACCCGCTTCGCCGCTCCCCCTGCCCTCGCGGAGGCTCATGGCCCGATAATCATAGACATAAAGACGATGACCGCGCCGCTGTGCCTCCAGCATCAGCGCGAACGTGCTGTCGCCGTTGATGTCGATATGCTCGATCGGGTCCATCTGGACCGCCACCTGGAGGCAATTGGCCATCGTCTGGTCCGCCCTTCGTCTTGATCAGTGGCCGATATGGGAACCGAGCCACGCCGCCACTGTGGCATGCCACTGCAGGGAGTTCGCCGGTTTCAGGACCCAGTGGTTCTCGTCGGGGAACACCAGCAGACGGCTCTCAATGCCGCGGCGCTGCAAGGCGTCGAACGCGCCAAGCCCCTGCTCCAGCGGGATCCGATAGTCCCTGCCGCCATGGATCACGAGTTGCGGAACCCGCCAGGCCGACACGTGGGCCGCCGGATCGAAGCGGGCATAGGAGGCCGGATCCGCCCACGGCGTGTGTCCCGGACCGCCATGCTCCCATTCTGCGAACCAGAGCTCCTCGGTGGCGAACCCCATCATCCTGTCGTCGAAAACGCCGTCATGGGTGACGAGGCACTTCCAGGGTGCGCTCCAGTTGCCGGCGATCCAGTTCACCATGAAGCCGCCATACGAGGCGCCCAGCGCACAGGCCCGACTCGAATCCAGAAACGGGTAGCGGGCCAGTGCGGCCTTCCAGCCCTCCTGAAGGTCCTGCAACGGCCGGTCGCCCCAATGCCCGGAGATCGAGTCGGTGAAGGCCTGCCCGTAGCCAGTCGATCCATGGAAATCGATCATCACCGCGGCATAGCCGAGCCCGGCATAGAATTGCGGATTCCATCGATACGACCAGTCATTGCCGAACGAGCCCTGCGGACCGCCATGGATCAGGAACGCGACCGGGTATGTCCTGCCGGGCTGGAAGCCATACGGCTTCACCACGTATCCATGCACCGTCTCGTCGTTCCAGCCCTTGAAGGCGAACTGCTCGGCCGGCGCCAGGGAGATTCCGGACAGACGGTCTGCATCGATGTGCGTGATTTGCTCCGCCTTGCCGCCGTCCTGCCGGACACGCCAGAGCTGCGCCGGACTATCGAGCGCGTCGCGCTGGAACAGTATCTGATCGCCAAACGGAATGGCGTCGGAGACGTGGCCCTGGTCGGTCAGCGCGGTCGGCGTTCCGGTCGCCACATCGAGCGCGAACAGCTTGGACTGACCCATCTCCTCGGCCACTGCGAATAGCGTTCTGCCATCCGCCGACCAGGCCAGGCTGGCCGCGGAACGGTCCCAGTGCGGGTCGACCTCGCGTGTGCTGCCGTCCGCGAGGTCCATCACCATGACCCCGAACCGGTCGGCCTCGAAGCCCGGCCGCTTCATCGCCCGATAGGCCAGGCGGCGTCCGTCCGGCGAAACCACCGGACCGGCGTCCCAGGCAGGATTGGCGGCGGTGAGGTCGGTGGCAGGCGCCGCGCCGTCGATCGGACTGCGGTAGATATCGAAATTGGTACTCCAAGGCTCGGACCTGCCGGCGAGGCGGACGGAGAAGAACACGGTGCCTCCGTCCGGGGAGATCGCGTAATCGGAGGCATCGCCGAAAGGCTTGGACGGGGTGTCGCCATCGATCCCCTTCATCAACGGCACCGCCGCGCCGGATGCGATGCCCTTCGCGTTCAGGGTCACGGCGAACAGATGCGAGCGCGTTCCGTCGGCCCATGTGTCCCAGTGGCGCACGAACAGACGATCATACACGCGGCCGGTCGCGTGGTCGGCCTGGCCATGCGCCAGCCTGAGCCTCGTGTCGGACGGCGACTCCGTATCAGGAAACACGACCAGCGACACCACGAGACGCTTGCCGTCCCGGGACGCCTTGAAGCTCCCCACATCCACCGGCAGATCCGTGACCTGCACCGGTACGCCGCCGGATACCGGGAAGCGCCAGACCTGATCCGAGCCGCTTCGACCCGAGATCGCCAGCACCGCCGTGCCATCCGCACTCCAGGCCGGCTGATCCATCCCGGTCTCGGCGTCGGTCAGACGGGCTGGAGTCGAACCCGGGGCGAGCGAAAGGATCCGCACCGCGTGGACCGCCTTATCGCGGGCGAGATCGGTCGAGCGCAGCGAGAAGGCGACCATCCTGCCATCCGGCGAAACCGCCGGATCGGACAGACGATCGAGCGACACCAGATCCTTCGCGGTGAACGCCCTGGCCTGCGCACCGGTCGTCTGCGCCAAGACCGACAAGACCGAACCGCACAGGAGGGCGGTCCTCAGGAGGGGTGAGATCATGGCGCCCTGTGTCTCACGGATAGGCAATCGCCGTCACCTCCAGCAGAGAAACGCCGCGAGGCGTCGCCAACCGGACCTCATCGCCGACCCGCGCGCCCATCAGCGCGCGGGCGACCGGCGACGCCAGGCTGATTTCCCCCCGCTCGAAATCCGCCTCGTCGACGCCGACGATCGTGACGCTGCGGCTCTCATCGGCCTCGTCGAGATAGGTGACGGTCGCGCCGAAGAACACCTGGTCGCGCCGGGTCTGCAGGGCGGGGTCCACCAACTGCGCCCGGTCGATCCGCTTGCCCAGGAACCTCGCCCGCCGATCGATCTCGCGCAGCCGCTTCTTGCCATACAGATAGTCGCCGTTCTCCGACCGGTCGCCATTGCCGGCTGCCCAGGACACGATGTCGACAATCCTGGGGCGCTCTTCGCGCATCAGTTGCCGGTGCTCGGCTTCCATGCGTGCTAGGCCTGCCGGCGTGATGTAGCGTGAGAGCCCGGGCGGCAATCCGGCGGTCTCCACGCGATCGTCGTCGTCGTCATCCTGTCGGTCGGGCGCCGCGTCCATCCCAGGCCTATGAACCGGCCCGGCGCTGCGCGTCAACCGGCACGCCGGACCGGAGCATTAGAAGCCGATCTTGAAGGTCGCGAAGGCGGCGAACCCTTCTCCGACATTATAGGTCGGCGCACTGCCGGCGATCAGCGTGCCATACCGGCCGACGGTGTTCTTGGCGTTCGGCGTGATCGAATTGATCCCGCTGAGGAATTTGTTGTCGGTGAGATTGATCAGGTTGAGCTGCAGGGTCGGCGACTTGGCCGGGCCGATATCGGGCAGCCTCACCCCGACGGCGCCGCCCATCTCGTAATATGCGGGCATCTTCTCGTCGTTGGTCAGGGTCGCATACTGCGAACCGATATAGCGCATGTTCCAGTTCGCGAAGAATCGGCCGTCATCGTAGTCCAGGCCGACCGATCCGACGAAATGCGGGCTGCGGACCGCATCCTTGCCCGTGGTCGGCAGCAGATCGCCGCCGATCAGGATATCGTTGTCGTTGCTGGTGTGTAGGTATTGCCCTGCGACATAGGGCCGAAGGTGAAAGAACGGACGCGTTCCGGCTTCCACGTTGACGCCGTCCGACGTCTGGCCGCCGGCATTGACGTCCGTGGTCACCGCATTATTGGTGCCGGGCACAGCGGTCGTTATCTGCCGGTTGGTGAAATTGTAATGGAAGTAGCTCGCCGACGCGACGAGCAGTGATCCGGTATAGCGATAGCCAAGTTCTTCAGAAATAGAATACTCGTCCTTCACATTGGATGAACCCTGAAAACTGACTGATCCGTCGAGGTAGCTGTATTGATTATAGAGCGTCGTATTGACCGGGGAGCGGAAGTTGGTCGATACGCTGGCGAATATCTGCATTTCGGGGTTGATCTGGTAATGCGCTGAGATCGCCGGCAGAGGCTGTGCGTCGTTGAGAACCGCCTTGTATTGCGGCCCCGGCAGGTAGTTCGTGCCGTCGCGATTGATGATCGCTTCCTTGATGCCGAAATCCAACTTCAACCGATCGCCCAGGAAGCCGATCTCGTCGCCGAGATACAGCGCGTGGATCGTCGTCTTGGTATCGTCATTGCGGCTCAGGAAGGCACGCCCGTCGGCCAGCTTGAGAATGCCGCGATCGCCCCACACGCTGGCCGGCTCGCCATTGGCGCCCACCGGACTGTAGGTGTAATAGTCATGGTCGTTCGAATAGTCGAACCACCAGCCACCGTACAGGCGGTTCCGTCCGGTCCGGTAGTTCAACGTGCTATTGAAGCCGCTCCTGTACTGGTCGTCGATGAAGGCGAACAGCTCCGGCGCTGAACCGTCTATGGCGCCGGGAACCGTCAGGTTGACCTTTTCCGCGCCGAGAAAGTTCTCGCCGCTGAAGGCATCCAGTCCGATCGTGCCGTTGCCGTAGCCGTGCCAGAGATAAGGAACGAAATCGAGCGAGACGCCGTGAGTCAGATTGAAATGCGACGGCGCCGCCATCTCAAAATTATGGTAAGGATTCCGATTGAGCTTATAGTAGTTGAGATCGTTATAGGTATAGGTGCCGTCGTAGTTGAACGACCGGCCAAGCTGGCCCCACTGATACAGCGTCGGGTTGGTGTAGCTGTTCTGCACCGAATACTGGTAGGCGCCGACCAGAGAGACGCGATTACCCTCGCCCCACTCCTTGACGGCCTTGAAGTCCAGATGCGTCTTGTCGTCCGTGCCGGAACCCCGCCAGGCGCGATCGAACTGGTTCGAGAGCGACACGAACGCCCTGATGCCGCTGTTTCCGATCAGGCCGGTGTCATACCGGCCGAACTCCCGATTGTACTTGTAGGTGCCGTAGCCGTAATCCAGCAGGCCGCCCATCTTGAGAGACGGATCCCGGTCGTGAAACGTAAAAAGGCCGCCCGATCCGTTGATCGTCGGCGTGTCGATGTTCGACGATCCCTGCTGCAGGCTCAGCTCTTCCAAATTCTCTCCATCGCCGAATTCGGATGGATAGGTCGTATAGACCCCGATATCGGCGATCGGCATTCCTTCCCAGACGAACGCCATCTGCGTCTGGTCCAGGCCGCGCAGCGACAGCGACCCTCCGGACAAGCCCCAAGGATCCACCTCGGACACCACGACGCCCGGCAGCAACTGCACCAGCATGAACGGGCTCTGCGCCGGCGGCTGTTTCTGGATGTAGTCGTTGGTGACCGTGCTGACCGATTTCGGCGCGACCTGGACCTTAATCAGGCCACCGCCCGGCTGGAGCCCGGTGACGCCGTCGGCGCTCTTGTGGCCAGCCGTGCCGACGACGGTGATGGCCTCGCTCCCGGACGCCTTCCTGACGGTCTGCGCTGCCGGTGACGAAACCGGTATTGTCTGGGCCTGCGTCGGACCAACGGCCGGCAAAATCGAGAAGGCCGTTCCAGAGAGCAGCAGCGCACGTGCGACACAGGGCGACATAGCGGTTTCCTCAGCGACAGGCAGACACGACTGTCACGATGAAGCAATGACTATGCCACCAACTGATCCAGCGATCCTCCCCGCAGAGCTTCCGACCTGTATTGTGACATTTACGACACGGAATGGACGGGCTGGAGCGTCGCCGACCAGGCCGCTCTTATCAATCCATCAATCTCTGGCCGCTAAATTTCCTCCGCCGGGAGGAGCTCGCTGTGCAGCCGCATATCTTTATTGCCACACCTTGCTACGGCGGGGTCGTCACCCAGGGCTACATGCAATCCATCATCGCCCTGATGACCGCTTCATCGCTGCGCGGGATCGGCGCGACGCTCGCGCTGCTGGGCCAGGATGCCCTGATCACCCGCAGCCGGAACACCCTGGTCAGCCACTTCACCGCCCATCCAGAAGCCACGCATCTGCTCTTCGTCGACGCGGACATCTCGTTCGCGCCAGACGCCGTGTTCAGGCTTCTCGACGCCGGAAAACCCTTGATCGCCGGGATCTACCCATTGAAGGCCTATTACTGGGATCGTGCCTTCAGGGAGCGGAGCGCATCCGGCGAGGCGATCGAAACCGCCGGCCTGCATTACGTCGGCAGGCCCGGCATCGACGGAACGCTGCAGCGCGATGGCGACGTCGTCACGGCGGATTTTGCCGGAACCGGGTTCATGCTACTCGAACGGGCGACGATCGAGCGCATGATCGCGGCCCATCCGGAAACCGCCTATCGGGCGACCGACGCCTACGATGCCACATCGAACGCCCCGAGCCTGGCTTATGCCCTGTTCGACTGCATGATCGACCCCGATACCAGCACCTATCGCAGCGAGGATTTCACATTCTGCAGACGCTGGCAGCGGATCGGCGGTCAGGTCTGGCTGGATACCGGAGCTAGATTGACCCATAGCGGAATCTCGGATTTCACCGGTGATCCAGCCACCCGCTTTGGATCGAAAACCGCTGACAGGTCGGCGCTCTAACCATTCCACTCGATCACCACCAGCCCGTCGGCGCCTTTCCCCCCGGCGCCGACCGATCCGCCGCCGCCGCCGCCGCCAGGCCAAACACCATCGAAGCCGATCGCACGACCGAACGCGGCTTGACCACCCGCCACGCCGAAACTCGGACCGCCAGCGCCGCCGACGCTCGTGCCCCCGATCTGAAATCCGGACGTCCCACTCGCGACACCCAGCGCCGCGACGATATTGAACCCGGTCGACGAGGAACTGCCTGCAGCGCCGCCACTTCCGGGTCCGTTGGCGTTGGCCGTTCCACCGGCAACCCCTCCCGACACGCTGGCCAGTATGTCGAAACTGCTGGCCGGGGAACCGCCCGACCCGCTTCCGACCTGGATGCTGTAGGTGGTTCCCGCCGTCACGGAGAGCAAAACCTCTTCATAGCCGCCGCCGCCGCCGCCACCACCGGCATAGCCCGATGCGGCGGATCCACCCTGACCGCCGGCAGCCCAGAGCCTGGCGAGAATTGTCGACACACCCGGCGGACAGACCCAGCTATGAGTCCCGCTCGCGCCCCAGGCGGCACGGTTACGGGCATTCGCAGCCGCCACGAAACCGGTGGTTGCCAATGTCGCCGATGCGTCGCCAGGAGAGGCGGTTGGCGCCGTCGGCACGCCATTGAAGGCCGGCGACGTCAGTGGAGCGGCGAACGGCAGCTTGACGGCGAGAAACGGTGCTTGCGGGACCGGAGAGATCATCGAGCCGTCGATGCTCGTGGCACCGGTGGGTACGGTGATCGACCAGAGCCGAATGGCGCCCACAGGCGCCGCGGTCGCCGCCCCGATCTGAAGCCCGACCCGTTGCTGCACCACCGTCGCCTGCGGCTGGCCGTTCCCCTGGGCCCCGATCAACGTCTGCAGGGGATTGGCGGCGTTGTAATAGCTGATCGATGCGCTTCCGGCTTGCGCCTCGACCAGCGTCGCGAAAACCGACCACTGGCCAGCACCAGGAACCGAAAGGAAGGTCGGCGACGAATTGATGCCGATCTTGACAAGAGGATCACCATCCGGCGGCAACGAGCCGTACGGCGCCGAATCAACGATGCCTGGTTCGGCGAAGCAACCCGCTCCAATCTGGACCGACAGGCCGGCCGCCGGCAGGCAGGACAGCCCGTCCACCACCGGCCCCCCGTCTCCCAACACCATTTTTGCCAGGTAGCCGATCGCCACCATGGTCGCCCTGGATTGCAGAAGCTGGTCCGTATCCAGCGGAATAGCGCCGGCATAAACGATCTGTCGATCCAACGTGCGCCTCGCTTCGTCATGGTAAACCGGGGGGGGGGTTCGAACAGTCATTGCAGTCTAGATTGCACGTTCAACCAGGCGATGCTGCCAGCAGGCACGACACGGCCAATCGTGTCCTGCACGTCCTGTCGCGTGAACGCGGCGCCGCCATAGATGTCGGGCAGCGTGGAGACGACATCGGCGTCCCGCATCCCGATCTGTCCAGACGACGGAATATAGCTGCTCGCTATCGTTCCGGGTTCGATTTGCCAGCATTGCGTGATCACTGCGCCCGACATCGTCGAAGCGGCAGCGCCGGCGATATGCGCCGTCATCGTTCGGCCTTTTCCCGACCCGATATCCAGGTTCGCGGACACGCGCTGCCAGCAATCGACGACGGACAGGTCCACCGCAGCGACCGAGCTCACCAGCCCGTCGGTTACGGAGATCGCCAGCGACATCAGGGTATGACCGGAGGGAATCAAGATCCAGATCGACGCACACGCAGCGCCGGTACCGATATAGGTCGACACCGAAGGTCCGACGATTAGTCCCGATCCCGCGATCGTCATGCGCAACACCGGATTGCTCGGCCACAGCGCAAGCGGGTCCGAATCCTCGATACCCCAAGCGGCAACCGAACCTGGGTCGGCAGGAGAGAACCCGCTCCAGGCGACGCTATCCTTGATCAGGTTCCAGCTACGGCTTTCAATGAGAGCGGAAGACGCGGCCCCGTTCGCGTAGAGCGGGCGGAGCGCGTGACGCGGTGCCAGCTTGAGCCGGCCCGCCTGATCGATGTAGCTTGCTTCCGTCTCGCGGCGCACGTCCGAACCCGGCGCGTTGATCGAGATCAGATACTGGAACGGCATCGCGTTGGACCCATACCCGAACCATGCGCTGCCATATCCGCCGGCGTCGCCGCCTCGCCGCGGCTCGAAGATGACCGGAACCAGCCCGGTGAGCGACAGCAACATATCACTGGTCGCCTGACGCGTCGCGCGAGGCAGCAACAGGTTCGATCCGATCCTGGCGCTGAATTCCAGGTCACCCTCTCCCGGCCGGCGGGTCAGCGTGGCACCGAAGAAGTCGAAAGCCATCAGATCGAGGAGACTTCCCGACATGGTCGAAAGCCGCGCTTGCGCCCGGACGAATTGCAGCAGGGCGAAGCAATAGGACCAGGCCGCCGCGATCCCCGCGAGCACGCCGTCCAGCACCGGCGACATGCTCGTCGTACTTCCCGGCGAGGTCAGCGGAAACCACGCCGCCGGCAGCACTGCGCGGATTCTCGAAGCCATATCGGACGGCGTCCCGATCGACGTAGACCCGCTGTCGCTCATGATGTCTGCGTCACCAGGGCCAGATCGACCGACATGCAACGGATCACGGCACCGGAAGCGGCCACTATGTCGTCGGTCGCTCCGTTCAGCACCACGTTCTGCACGTTCGTGATCGCCGCGGACGTATCGTAGCAAAGCCCCGCGATGCGCGAATAGCGGAGCGCCTGCGCGACGCCGAGCGCGTCCACGTAGCTCGTGATCGCACTCGTGACCGCAGAACGCACGCTGACCGTGTCCGCTTCCGCGCCCAGTGTCAGCGACAAGCCGACGGCAACCGGCACGACGCTGGGACCGGATACCGAGATCGTGGTTCCAATCGGCCTGACGCGATCGACGGCGATGGCAACCTCCTGCAGCAGGGCGGCCGGCGGCGCGCCGGTTCCGTCATCGACAATGACATGGACATTGCCGGGGAGAGCCGTGCCCGCAGCCGTCATGTTCTCCTGCACCGCGTAGCTGATCCCCTGCTGCACCGCACTGATCGCATAACCGACGGCCTGCTCGGTCGCCTGCGCCCGCGTGTTGATGTAATTCACGAAGCGGGCCCTGAGCGCCACGTCGCTTTCTTCGGAACCGCCTCCCGTGAAGGGCAACGCATTGGTGACCGTGTCGATACCCGGCACCGCCGTACCGAGCATGATCACCGACCCGGCCGGGACGTTGCCGCTGACCCCGGGAGTCATGGCAACGACGGCGACGTCGACCGAGGCCACCCCAACGGCTCTGACATACGGGCCATTGACGACGGCGAACGTCTGAGACCCATCACTGGTCCTTACCGTGACCCCATCGGCAATCGTCGCCGCCTGGGCGGATGGATTGAATGAGGTCATCGTGACCTTCCCGCTGGCGGCGATCGCCGGCAATCGCGAAAGGCCGAAATCGGCGACCCAGCTATCGGCGTCGCTTCCGACGCTCGACGAAAGCCTGGTCATGGAAAGCACCTGCAGCAACAGATACTGCAGCCACAGGGCGACCGAGGCCGAAGCCTCCAGGAGGGCACGCAGCACCGATCCGACGGTCAGATCGATCAGGCTGCTGCAGGCTCCCTGCACGCCCGCAGCCATCGAGTCGACAAGACTTGCGAAGTTCTGGAGCGAAATCTGCATTCAGGCTCCTAATGACACGCTGAGGACTTGCCCCGGGCCGGCTCCGGAATCGGTATAGGTTATCGTGGCCGACACGGTGCCCAGCGCCGAAGCCACGACTCCGACGACCGGCTCCGGCGAAACCGCCACGGCCTGCTCCAGCGCCAACTGAGACGTGATGATGGCCGCGATCTGCTGCCCGGAAGCGACCTCGCCGACCATCTCGGGTAGACCGGCCCCGTAGGTGAGTTGCCAGATATACGATCCCCGAGCGGTCAAAAGACGATGCAGGATCCGCTGCTTCGTCTCTTCGGTACCACTCACCAGCAGGAGGTCGCCGGTCGGACCGAGCTGGAGGTCGGCGCCGATCGGGTGCGCGACATCAGACATCGGCTGGCTTCGGCTGACCGGTCAGCCCGCTCCCCGGCTGGACGCCACCATGAACATGGCGAACCAGGCTCACGCCGGACGCCGTCACGTCCCCACCGACCAGCACCGAACCGTCGACCGACAGGTCGCCCTTCAGATAGAGACCGTCCTTTGCGAGATGGAAATAATTGCCGTTCGACTGGAAGATTCCTATCTCTCCGGGCTGCACCTGCCGACCGGTTGCCGGACTGACCGGCGCGACCAATGTAACGTCGAACAGGCGCGCCACCACGATCGGATGTTCCGCATCGCCCTCTACCGGGACGATCAGAACTTGCGTTCCGATCTCCGAAGGGCAAGCAATGCGCAACCCGGACGCTGCCATCGCCCCATCCGGAATCCAACCGGTCTCGAGACCTTCCGGCTGGACGGTGACTTTGACGGCATGCGCGACAGGGTCGACGCTCGTGACGATACCGTGGCGCGCCTGTCCGAGAGACGCCGTCTGCACGGCCGCATGCAGCTTGATGGTCTCGATCCAATCACTCATCGCTCCCACTTTCATCTTCGAGAGTCACCGCGGAAATGTGCTGGGTGAATCCCCGCAGCAGAGATATGTGACGTACGATGCGATCGACGATGTAGACAGTGTCCCAACCGGTGCCGGTGCCCGTCATCTGCAACGTCCGACGGGGCGTCAGCGTCAGCTCTCCCGCCATCGTCGCCAGCAACGTCCGCTTGCGGGCTCGAAGCTGGAGGTAGGTCGCCTTGGCGAGCGCCTCCGCCTGCTCGGCCTGCAGATTCGGCTTCAGGATCGTGTAGAGTGTGACCTTCCCAGAAACGGAGACGGGGTAACGCGACGTGATCCTCTGTTTCTGCCGGCTGTTCCAGCTATCGATCCTGACCTGCACCGGACCCGACAATCCGGTGGTTCGGTCGAGAAACAGAGTATCGACGTTCAGGACCGGGAAAGACCCTCCCGCATTGCCCGGACTGAAGCTGACCGCCAGCGGTTGGCCCGCCTGGGAGGGTCGCTTGAAATGAAGCGTGCGCCCATCGACCCATAATTCGTAATTCTCGATCTCGGCCAGTTCCGAGAGCAAGTCCCAGCCATTCGCATGTCTGGAATAAGCGCCGAACACGGTCTTGGAATGTTGGATCTGATAATACTGCCCGACAAGTCCGGCCGTGTCGTCGACATCGGCCGCCAATCCGCATCTGGACGCCAGGTCTCGTGCGACCTCGGCTCCAGTCTTGTTCAAATAGGCATCCTCGAGCGGCAAGTCGATGAGCCTCGCGGCGTAATCGCGCCCATCGAGCACGGCAAGCGACGAGACCGGGTCGAGAGACACGCGATCGACGACACCCGAGACCATGGACGTCCAGACCGTCGGCAGAGCCGCCCCCTGTCCGGCAAGGCCAATATCGACAACGACCTCGATCTGATCAACGTCGAGCCAAGTCGATCCAGATCCTGGCGATAGGATGTTATGAGCGACCTCCAGGCGAAAGGTCGCCGCATGGGAACCCCGCTGCGACGTTATCTCCGCCGACATGCACGCGATGACCGACCCGTTGACCGTCAGTCGCAATCGCGGCCGCCGGACGATATCGTCCGAGCTCATTGCGCTGGAATACCGTCTGTCAAGGTACGATCGGTCGTGGGGATCGCAAGCGAACAGAGTCCGAAGATCATCGGATCGGAAAGCCCGTTCAAGGCGGCGATCCTGTACCACTGGGTAGCGTCGCCGAGCTCGGCCGCGGCAACGGAATACAGGTTCGTGCCAGCTATCTGAATCGTCTTCATGGCTCTCCTCTCGAACCTACGAGAATGTCGGACTCACCAATGCCGTTCCTGCAGCGATCTGGAGCGATCCCCGGCTCAGATATGCTCCCGCCCGCACGACGCCGGCCAGGGCACCGGCATCGACGACGACTCCGGCCAGGTCGGCGCCGCTCCCCAAGGTCAGCGTCGAAGCGCTGCCAGCAAAATGCCCGCCTGAAAGGCTCGCGACGACCTGTCGAGATGCCGCAATCGCGTCAGCGAGCGCAGCCGTGACAATTGCGGAAGGTTTCGTCGGATTGCCGCTCTGTGCACCAAGCGACGCAATCAGAGAGACGGACTGTGCCGATAGCGCGCTCACCGCGTCGGACGATATGAGGTCAGGCGCGATAAGCAGACCCTGGTAGGCAGCGGCAGTCGCTGTCGTGTTGGTCAGCAGTTGCTGGGCAAAGGTGACATCTCCGATCACCAAGGAGAGCGTGTCTGAGGGACTCGTCAGTGCGAACGGCTGGTTCGGCACGATCTCGGTCCGGACCTTGTAGGAAATGATCGCACCGCGATCCCGGTAGCTATAGTCGAAGCCGACGATCAGCACCGTGAACTGATAGTCTCCGAAACTCAGACCAACCGGTATTCCTTGTACCCTCATCGAATCGAGATCGCGGACCCGGCTTGCTGCCGATGGGCCAATGAAGAGGCCCTTCCAGGCAACCGTATTCTCGTCCGGCCCCATTGCATCGATGATCCGGCCACCGCCGGGGAGCCTGTGCAGCGTATGGGCCTGCCTGCCGCCAATACCGATTTCTGACGGTGCCTCATGCCCTTCCAGGGTCATGCTGCCGAGGATGACCGGAGCTGGTCGATTGGCACCATTGAGAAGCTGGCTGACGATCGGCCCCAGCGCGCCGCTCATTGCGGAATCCTCGTTCCCGGAAAGAGCGCCGCCGACCTCGTATTGACGCGAGATTGCCCAGCCGGCGGCAGGGACGCGTGCCTGACTTGAGAAGTCAAACTGACCTGACCTAGTCGCCGACCGTCCATCGAGACACCACCATTCACCTGAACCGCCGCCGGCATCTGCCCATCGACCGAGCGGGTGGTGCCGACATCTCTGCCCTCGATCCGAGGGACACGACCATGCCCGTGCAGTCGAGCAGCCGCATCGGCGGAGGACGTGCCCGACGACCAGTCGGCGTTCGTTGCAGGCTGTCGTTTCATTGCCGGCGGCGGAACAGCGGAAAAGCAGCTCGAGCCACCGACCTCACCAGGATCATCGCCGCCCGGGACTACAACCTCTGGTGTAGCCAAGTTCGGCGGCCGCACCGAGACCAAGGCGCTCGACAGGCGGTCGGTCGTAGGAACTGCCGTAACGACATAAGACGATATGCGGCGCAAACCGTCCTCTTCCACCGGGAGCCTGAAGCGGTTGGTCTCCGCCGCGGCGTGAGCGAGCGATCTTGGCCCGTTGGCAGATAGCCAACCATCCTGCGCCGTCTCCCGCATCGGCACCCATCGTGGATCCACGACCTCCGCCAGGCCGGCGCGGGAGACGGTCGTCACGATCTGCACGGGCAGAGTCTCACCGGCAAGCACCTGCGTGGATTGTCGACTCTTCCCGAACGATACCGACGCAGGGGGGGTGTACGGGCCGCTCTCAAAGGAAAGGTGGGCCAGCATCTCCCTCGACCACCTGACGCGGGCCTCCTCGTCCGACAACGGAGACCCCCTGTCTTGCAGCTTATCCGCGTCGTGCTCGGGGAACACCGGCTCGAGCGATCGGCTCATCGGCCAGCCGGATTCAGACACCCCGTCGTCGGTGCCTCCGAACCCCGGTATGGTATCCGCTGGACGGGAGCCTCGCTCCGGCTGTCTCCACTCTTTCTCGCCCAAGTCTCGGTCGATCCCGCCCTTCACGACCGCGGGTCGTCGTGAAACCGGGATCGGCAGCGCAAAGTTCGGCAAGTGTTCCAGCCGTCCGACAAGTTCGATTTGACCCTCCCTGGCAGGGTCGAGCAGATGTCTGTCGACAGGTGGTGACACATCCCCGGCGACTGCGGAACCCTCCCCCGGCTTGTCTTGAAAAAGCATGACGATCAGTGTGCTCAATGACTCTGACATCGCCATCCCTTTTTCCTCAAGTCGGTCGCTTCTACTGATCCCAGCTAAGGCTCCTCCAATCGAACGTACCTCCGTCTATCTCGCCGAGTGCGATACAGCACGCATATCGACGATCCGACGACATCTTCATGACTTCTGCCCAAGGCACCCCCTGCCTGACGAGATACAAGATCTCCCTAAGCAACGGGTGCCTGCTCAGTTTTTTATGCCGTCTTTCTCCGCCATCGGCTCAGACTCTTCTTGCCGCCCGGGATAATGCACTCGCGAAAGTGCCGCCATGCCTTCATGACCGATCCTACGTCCAAGATCGCGCACCGCATCCTTCGTATGCGGCATGAACACCGGCTTTCCGTCGATTGCGCTGACCGCACAGATCATCAGTGCGTAGCGCATCCACGCGGCGGAGCCTGCCGCCGTCCCCGCAGCCTCGATCAAATCGAGCGTGTGGCCAGGATCGACCTCACGAAGCGAAAAACGTCGCCCGTCACCGCTGTCGATTTCGGCAGGAAGCTTGCTCACAGGCGGTTCCTCTGGCTGGCGAAGAAGCCCACAGTCTGCTTCACGATATTTTCTGCCTGGTAATGCCCCGAGCTGGTCAAGTTCAAGGAGACGCCAACGAACTCGTATGTACTCGTCGAGCCGTTCGCCTCGGCGACATACTGATAGATCGTCCCCGAGCCGATGACACCTGCATTCCAGAACGCTGCCTCGATCGCCGAAACGAGATCGTCCAAAGCGGACGACCCGCGATCGACCTGAAATTGCCCCCTCCATCCCGCTGGGGTATTGAACTCGATCGGCACGCTGTTCAACGGATCCGACCGCTGCTGACGCACCTGCTGATTGGCCTGAAATCCGGTAACGTCGCGCAGATCGAGCCGGCTTCCGTTCCAGAGCAAGACCACCTGACAGTCTCGACCGATACTATAGGGATTTACCAAGATTTGCTCCAATGTCGGCTAATTCGGGACCGCATCCGTCGATCTTAAGCGCCCTGGCTACCGCCGGTACTGACAGTGACGCTCTGGCCGCCTTGCAGATTGACAATGAACTTCTCGTTGATCCCCTGGTACCGCACCTGCACATCCGCCTGGACGTATCCAAGCGAAGTGCGGGCCTGGGAATTGTTCGATGCGTCACAGACCACAGCATACGGCAACGTTCCGTCAACGCTGCCAAGGATATTCTGCTGCAGCAGGCTCGACAGGTAGCCGAGAAGCGTCGCCCTGATATTGGAAAGCAACGTTGCATTGATAACGGCGCCGACATAGCCGCCCATACCTGCGGCGAGCGTTCGCGCAATGAAGTTCGTCATCCTCGTGTAGCTGTCGCCGGCAACGACAGCGTTGCTCGAACTATTGTGCCCGCAGCGAACCGCCCAGTAAGAGCCGCCTGGCGCCGGGTTGCAGATGACATCGATTCCCGCGGCGAACAACGCTTCGAGCTCGGCGCCCGAATACGTCAAGGCCTGGCCGCTTGAAGCCAGACCGCTCTTCTGACTGCCGATGATCCCTGCAAGACGTTTATTAAGACTTGATCTCTCCGGCGATAGGTTGGCCAGGCACCCTGCCGCGAACCCCTGCGGACTAACCAAACGGGTCTGAGCGTTCGCCTGATCGAACCAATAAAGCCAATCGCCGAACATCAGTTTCGCCGCGAAACTGTCGAGCCCGACCTGCTGCTTCGCCGTAACCGCCGAATTGATATCCTGCCCACTCGCTCCGGCAAGGACCATGTAGATCCCCTCGGACTCCCCAAAACTGCTTTGGACCGTCCATTGCTGGGGATCGGAGCAGTCCGATATCACGCCCACCGCGCAAGCCTGTCCACGGAGCGCATACATCCCGGTCCTCACGAGACTGTCGAGCCCGATCAACGTCGACGCACCGACATTGTCGGCACCGTCGGTACCATTGAGAAGGTACTGACCTGAGATGGACGTGGGCGCCGTGCCGGTCGCAGTTCCCGCTACCGCTATACAAAGCGCGGATGGTCCGCGCGTCGCGCTCGTACCGTTATTGACCGCGCGTGCCACGTTACTCCAGAATATGGCATTCCCCTGACTAGCGTCGAGATTGTCGAAGACCTCTGCGAGCTGCCCCGGCATCTGCAGAGTGAGTTTCCAGCTTCCCGATCGGGAGCCGGCGCCCAAAGTGACCCCAATGAGGTTGCCACGCGAGCCTGTGCAGACCGCGGTCAACAGCAACGGGTAGCCGGCTGTCGAATATAGCAATGCGTAGTTTGCCGCGACATCGCTCCCGTCGGTGACCCGAATCCCGACAAAGGAGGATGCGCCCTGCTGTTCGGCACAGGCGATCGGGGTGCCCAGATCGTAAGTTTGCGTACGCAAGGAGCCGAAGGCGACGACGTAGTCGGCCGTGCCGCCAAGGACCACAGGCTGATTCACTGGCCCCCACGACGCGGTGCCGACGACGCCGATCCGATCAGTCGGAACGCCATTCAAAGCGAGGCTTTGGGGCGAAGCGATCTGGATATACAGATCCGGCACGATGAGCGCCGCCGTGTTGATGGAGCCGGCCTGGGTTATGTTTGCCATCCTTCAGTGCTCCTGATTGGCCGGAGACCCTTCGGCCGGCAATATCGTTGGAATGACGAATGCCGCCTTGCCACCGTTCAGGATTGCTGTAATCGCAACCGGATCCTGAATCAGATCGCCTTTGTTGTAGACGCCAAAGGCGTGAAGCACGACAAGCGCTGATGGCAGTGGTCTGTTCATGTCCGTCCCGTCAGTTAATGAGGATTATGTCGGGTTTGGTCGACTGCGAAACGGCCAACGACAGCGCGTTGCCGATCGCCGCACAGCGTGTCGCATCCGACCTTTGCGCCGTATAAGTCGGCATCAGCCAGCCGCCTTCAGCGAGTTCGTTCCAGGCATAGATGAGGCCGACCTGCGCCGGACAACTTACGGGATGGCCGACAATGTATTGGACGAGGTCGCCTACATGACCCGCCAGCGCGTCGCTCGTCGCCGTTGCGTAGAAGTTCTCGGGCGTGAGGCTATTCGATATTGGATAGAAACTCTGCGGGGTCTCGATCAGGGGGCGCTGATCCCACCCGCTCATCGCAGTCGGAACCATCGGAAAGCCGGTCCTGCTGCGCGCGGCCCAATCATCAGCAGCCGCGCTCGTAAGCGCACTATAGGGCTGCTCCGATCCGTTCAAACGAGGCACGGCGTAAGCTCCGGCAGCATCGGCGCCGGCTACCTGCGCCGCCTCCACGTTCGAGTAGTCGACAATACTGGCCCCGGAGAGCCAAACGATATAAGGATTTTTGCCCCCGGCCAACTGGACCTGCCGTCGGATCGTCAGGACCGCCTCCGCGACCCCACCCGCAGGAAGGCCGGCCAACTGGGCAGGGCTGGAGTCGATGGCAAAATAGAGCGGCCTGCCATCCAGGACCGTCATGTAGTCCGGCTGAGTCATCATTTGGATATCGCGGAGCAAAGGCGGCTGATCCTCGCCGCCCGCTCCCCAGTTCGAGGTCTGGCCGACCATGCAGAATCGCAGCCGTCCTCGGCTTGCGCTACTCAGGTAAAGTTGCAGCGCCAGGCTGAGTGAATCGTCAGGCCGATAGCTATCGAACGCCCAGAAGCTGAGGCCGGCCTGCAAGGCGGCGGCAATCTCCGCATCCATAGTCGACTGGGTCGCGAGCGGCCAGGAGGCTATCCCATTTTCCAACACCGCATTCGGCGGAAGTCGGAAATTGTACGCTTTTGGAGATAGGGCAGCGGCACATTGCCTGTCGATGGCATTCGCCGGATCGTACCAGGCGTCAAAACGAATTGCCCCGAGCGGCGGAATGATCAGCCTGGCCGACGGCTCCAGACAACTGAACCCAACGGTCGCTCCCGAGACCTCGAGCCTGCCGATCCCGAAGGCCATCTGCGAACTCGACATCGTCACAGTCGTCGGGTATTCGACCGTATAGTTCAGGTTACGACGATAGAGGTTCGCATTCTCGGATATGTCCGTTTCGAACGTCTCCCGATACCTCAATCGGGCCGAAGACCCGTCCGCAAGCGGAAACCAGTCCATGGCGGAAAGCTTCTGGTCGATCGCCGAGCAAAGCACGTCACGCGCCGCAGGCGTCGCAGACCAGACCGCGATCATCACGCCCTGCTCCTGCCGCCGCGTCTCCATTATCGATGTCCCGCTGCCAACGATGCGGACCGAGACTTGCAATGTCGCCGTCTGAATGAGGTTGCCTTGCGCGGTGGCACTGGGGATCTCCAGGGCCAGCGCCGAGGCGACGGTCTCCAGCGTATCCATCGCCAAGACCTGTCTCGCATAGGCGACACCATCGACGATCAGTCCAACCGTCTGGCCAACCATGCAGGTCCCGGAGAGCGTCACTGTCGAGCCGTCCACCGTGGCCGTAATCGTCGGGGCAACGACCGCCAGGGGCTGCCACGTCCTGCCATAACGAGATGTATTCTTCGTACTATGGTCACAACTGAATACTGTGACAGTATCCGATCCGCTCCCGAGATCGGTGTTCAAAGTGCGGTTTGACGGCCACCCTCGATATATCTTGACCACCGTCGCAGTCACGCTGTCGCTGGTAACACCACCGGGATAGACGACGCTCTCGATGAGTTCACAGAGCGCGTTTTCCACATCGGAGACGTCTGCCACACAACAATCTCCCCAAACCGAGTAAAGAAAGCAGCTAAGCGCCTCGGCCTCTAAGTCGTGGCGAGACCGACGAGAAGTTTCCACCCGAACGGCGAGAAATCTGCACTGATGATTTCGTATTCCTGCAGGATCGGGTCTCGAAGTCGCATTCCGAACGATAGTTCTAGTCCTGGTATGGGCGGGGCCAACACCTCGTAAAAGGCCGCCCTCGTATCGCTCGGAAGCTTTGTGACGTCGGTCCCGGCACGAGAGCGTGCGCTCATGCTGACCGGCCAGCCACCTGCAACGATTGCGTCTGTTTCCGCCGTCCGACCGCCATATCCGTTGGCCCCGGCGCTTGTCTGAACGTCGGACACGAGGAAATCGACCGTCTGCGTGCACAGCACGCAGAGCGCCGGCCGCAAAGGCTCGACACGCGCGACGAAATGCGTGTCTTCTCCGACCAGATAGTCGCCCTGCCGGACAAGTGTCGGATCTGCGAGAAGCGAAGCGTAAGCATGATCCGGCCGTGCCGTCGACAGGAGCTTGAAGTCCGGAGCAACATCGAACGCACAATAGAGTGTGCCAAACGGGGGCCCCGCGACAGGACCCGAGAGACCCGATGGACGAAACAGCAATTCGGCTACACCGTTAATAGCTGCCGACTTCGCAAGGCCGTTGGCAATTCTTTTATTAAGCAGGGACTGTAGCAAGACCGTTCCCCGTCATCAGGCGATGGAAATTACGCCGCCGTTATTCCACAGTTGCCCGCTCCCGGCGGCTGGCTCGGCCTGCGGGAGCATGGCCATGACGACTGTCGACCCAAACGCCTGACTCTGTGCCGACAGGCTGCCTCCGGAAAACTGGAGGGCTACCCCCGAAATCACCTGACGCCCGTCAGGCGTGGTCGCGATGACCGCACCTGCAGGCCAAAGCCTGATCGAGCCTAGATTTCGAAGATCCGTGAAGGAGAGATTGAAGCTCCCTCCCTGCGTGGATATCGTCGCCCCCGCACCAATGACGACGGGGTGCTGAAGCGGCATCCAGAACAGCAGGCTACCGGCACTCGGCGAATCAAAGACCCCGACAAAATTGAGCGTGCCCCAAGCCGTCCCTGCTGGACCCGCCGTGCCGGATCCAACATCTGACGTGGTTCCTCCGTTCAGATCCCCGAGAACGAATGGCCGGCGTCCGTACGAAGGATCGGTCGGCTCGGAAAGGATACCGGCCTGGACCGAGCTCCCATAGCCCAGCCAGCCATTCAGTATTGTCATCATGATGCGGACCTCCTCCCGCGAAAGACTTAGATGACGATCGACGCCTGGCTCATGAGTCCTGGACCCGGAGGAACGCCAATGAAGCTCGCGAGCCGTCGGCACCAACTCTCGAAGAGTCCGATGCGGTCGCCGATCTCCGACGGGTTTCTCTTCCAAACTGCAGCCTCGCTCGTGTCGAGGCTCAAGGCCGTGTCGGGAATGCCTTGTTCGAGACTGTAAAGCGCAGCAAGCTTCTGCCGGACCACCTGGTATTCCGATCCGGACATATTGCTCAACCTGAACTCGAGCGTTCCATACGCTTCGAAAAAGCGCCAAGACTGGAACCCGCTGGCGCCCGACCCATACGACGGATAGCCGCAAAAGCGTCTGACATCGACACGCTCGGCATCCGAGAGCGGATCCGTGGAAAGCCCGCTAGAGCCGGACATTGAATCTCCTCCCATGAATAGCGAGAGAGAAGAACAACGATGCGTTCTTCATCCCTCTCCTCTTAATCTCTAGAGACTTTCGATAACGACCCCCCGCTTCAGGTAGCTGTTCGTCGCAGTCGGAATGATGCTCGTGTTCGCGGTCGCGTCGGTCGGCAACGCATACCCGCCGATCCAGTACCAGGACTGCGCGATGATCTGTTTCAGACGATCGAGCGGCTCACGCGTGACCATGACAACATTGTCGACCTTTTCCATGAGCGACTTTTCCGCGTCGGGGATGTCGCTGTGCCCGGCATCCGCATAGTCGCCCTCAATGAGCGCGCCCTTACCGCAGACGATCGCCCGATGGATCGCTCCGGCACCAAGCGAGGTCTGCTGCGGCGCCTCGGTGGTCGGGATGAACCTCACGCCGAGGAGCTCGACGACCGATCCCGACTGGTACGTCTCGGTCCCGTAGGCGCCGCGATAGAGATATTTGAAGTCACCATCACGGAACAGCCCAAGCATCTGCTGGTCGTCCAAGTAGCAATGATAGGCGCCGTCGACGGTCGGCACATTGTTCATTCTCAGCGCCGCGACAGCGGACAACACCGTCTGGATTCCGAGCGTGTCGCCGGGAACATAGCTCGCGGCACCATAGGTTCCGGTCGGTGCGACGAGAGCTGCGGTTGTCAGGCGTCCATTCGGTCGCAACACCAGAGGGGCTGTCGCTGCGATGACTGGCTGCGATAGGGCGCCGTCTGAGGTCGTGACGTTCGTGGAGAAGGTGAGTTGACCCGAAATACCGTTCGGTGCGGTCGAGATATTCAACGGGTCTGCGACACTGCTGACGAGTGTGTAAGCGTTGCTCCCGACCGTCACGGTCATGCCGAGGGTCGTCCCGACCGGTGCGACCTGGCCGTAGTTGTTCAAGACGTTCTGAAAGCCTCTGATATCGTCCAGAGAGACGGTCTTGCCTGCTGAGCCGAGTGCGACATTGACCCGGCTATTACCGCCGAGGTAACCGCCCACACCGTTGCTCGCGCCGCCAAAGAGTGCATTTCGCGCAATACGATCAAGCGACTGCATCGCCTGCACGCCATTGGTCCGGGCATTGGCGAGAAACTGTCCGGCGATTCCCACCCCCTCGCTCACCATATTCAGGTCGATGGTGTCTCCGTACTGGTTGATCGTCAGGGTATATTGCTCGACAGTCCAACTCGACGGGCTCATGCCGTTATCGAAGTTGGTGTTCCCGGTGGCGCTCATCGGCGCAGTGACTGGTGCCTTGAGGCCCTTTCGCGTCTTGGTGACGGTCTCACCGATCCGGTTGGGAAATACCTCGCGATCGGCAATAGACCTGAAGCTCAGGCGCGACTGAAGTCCGTCTTGAAATTCCCGGGCAAGAAAGCCCTGCTGAATGATCGGCTGAAGTTGTGTCGGAAAATTCTGGATCGGCATGCGCGATGATCGCCTTTTGAGAGAATGGGGGACATCAATGTCGGCCGGGGGTCAACAGGGCCAAGTATCCGACGCGCTGCGTCAGCGTTTGCGGGCGAGCAGGCGATCGCGTTCTGCCTTCCAGGCCTCGCGAGATAGTTCGCGCGCGTCGATCGCGACGGGCTTCGCCGCCTGGGGGGTCCGGTGTGTCTGGCTCGTTGTCCCCGGCGCCAAGGCAGCGACGTCGGCCCCGAAAAGGTAGGGCTTACGATCCCGGAGCGAAGCGATCGCTTCGTCGATGCCGATGATATCCCCATTCTCCCCGAAGTTGATCGCACCGAGGTCGGCAAGCTTCAGGGCATCGAGATCGAGGATGCCGGCACGGGTCGCATGCGCCCTCAGTTCGGCCTGAAGTACGTGACCGCGGGCTTCCTCCCGCACCGCTGCAATCGCATCATCGCGCTCGCGAGCCGCCGTGGACACTGCGGCATCCCGCTCGCTCATGGCGATGCGTGCCTGCTCTCGGTAGCGGGCAACCTCGCGACGCAATTTCTTTTCGGCATCGGTGATCTCCCGTGGCGCGTCCGCAGCGACAACCGGGGTGGCTTCCTCGGCGAGATCGATGGACTCTTGGCTCTGCTCTGCCATAGGCTGGACCGGTCCTTCCTGTAGCGCCGACGGCTCGACGCCACATGGCGCCGGGTCCGCTCTCGGCGGAAACTTGGTTGTCGGAACGACGCGCCTACGCGATCAGCGTGGCGTCCTCGCCGTCCGTTTCGATCGCAGTTGCCTCAGTCAGGCCGTAGAGCGGCGCGACGATGGCGTAGGCCTGCGGTCTGTCGATCACCCCGGCGGCTATGAGCGTGGCGACGCTCGAGGCCTGAGCCTGCCTGTCGCTGAAGCTCGCCGGGAACCAGCTCGGCCAGGCAAGCGCAAGCCCGTGCGGATCGAGGTCGCGATACGAGATGCCGGCGACGATCAGCCCATCGCGCAACCGGCTGGATGCACGGCACAGCATGTTCAATAAGGCCAGTAGGCCACCATCGCCGTACGAAATCCTGAGGCGGTCCGCCAGCCAGATAAGACCCTGACACATCATCTCGATCGCCCGGCCGCTTGGCGCTACCCCTGCACGATCCCCATGCGCCCGATTGCCATGCATCGCTTCCAGGGCAATCGCCCGAAGCTCCTTGACGTGGGCCAGTACCGCAGCGGCGGCGTTGCCATTGATCTCGAGAAGCTTGGCGTCACCTTCCGGTGGCAGAGTCAACGCGGACGCAACGCCTCCAACCCGGGACGGAGCCGCTCCGCCGATACAAGCCGACGGGTCCTTCAACACCAGGGTTGGATCCGAGCCATATTTCAGGCCCCGTCCGGCTTGGGAAAGCAGATAATCAACCTCGATGACCGTGTCGATCGCGGCGGCGAAGGTGCACATCCCATCCGCACCGTCCGGCTCGTGTCCAGAACCCCCGGAGATGTTGCGGATCCAGACAATGGGAACGAAGCCGAGCCCATGGACAACGCTTCGATCCGGATCGACCGCCATCGCCGCATAGCCGTCACCGATCGGAACCGGCTTGAACCAGAGCTCCGCCTGATCGTCCCAGACGCGCTTGAACCAGAATATCCCGGCGTCCGGATCGACGTTAAAGCCAAGAGCAATCAGGGTCGCTGCATCGACCTTGTAGCACTCGCTGACAGAGTGAAGTTGCCGTGGGTCGTCCAGACGCCAGACCGGTGTGAGAAACTTGGTACCCATAACCGCGAGAAACGGACGGGATTTCACGATCCGCATGTGGATCGCCACAGACCCTACCGATCCACGGGTCGCCGCTTCAAGCATCGTCTCCTTCAGCCGGCACTCGGCTACCAGCTCGTTGAGCGCCACCAAGGTACGCTGATCGCTTGCCTGTATCGTTGGCCAATGACCCTCGCTGAACAACAAGGAGACCGAATCGTCGACCACGACCCGGCAAAGACCGGTCCTGACGGACGGCCGTCGCTCGTCGAGAGGAATATATTCCCCGGCTTCGCTTCGCTCTTTGGAAAACGGATAGATGAGCTGATCGTACTGCCGACCCTCCAGGATGGCCTCAAACGCCAGAAGCTTGAAGCATCGGACGGGCATGTCCGCATCCCTGGGCATACGCGACTGCAGAGAGAGCCAATCCATACGATCATCGCTCCATCAGACTGCCAATCAGAACGCCGCTGTTCGTCTTCTGCCGGCCATACAAGTAATACCCACTCGCGTCGACCAGATGATCGAAGCCTTGCGTCTTGTCCGGCTCGGTCGTTCCCTCGCGAAACACCAAACGCTCGTAGGCCTCGATCGATTTGACGCAACGCGCATCAACGGTTGCAACAATTGTCCCGTCGGCCGATCGAAACTGCCGGTTCATGACGTTTATTCGATCCCTCACCGAGGGATGCGACCTTAACGCCGACACGTTGAAACCCTTCTCCCGCAGGATACCGATGTCGGTCCGCCCGGCCGACGAGCTGCGGCGCTGCGACCCAGCCGGATCCGGATAGATCGTGATATGGTCGACCGTCCTCCGCCCCGGCTCAAAGCCGTCACGGCCGAACCGGCTTATGATCTCAGCCGCCATTTCGTCGGTATTTGAAGTCGGCATAATAATTTCGTCGACTTGACAGACCGTCTCGCCAAATTCCTGCCAGACCGTTGCAGACATCGGGTTGACGTTAAAGTCCATTCCGACATGCAAGGGTCTTGCGATATCGAAAGGCTTTGTGACCACGTTCTCCGCCCTGTTGAACGCATAGATGACCCGTCCCGCATAAGTCTCGAAGCTGGCGCAATACTCTTGACGGAATGTCCTGCTGTCCATTTCGCGCCTTGCTGCCACCAATTCCTCCGAGGGTACGTTCCCGCCGTCTTCGGTTGTGAATAGAAACGAACGATAGTCGGGATCACCGCCTGGTTGACCGAGCAGATAGCAGTCTCGGAAATGATCGAAGCCCTTCGGCGTGCCGATGAACAAAGCATGCCCACGGGTGGTCGACAGCATCGGTCGTATCACCTCCAGCCAGGCGCTTGGGCGACAATCCGCCCATTCGTCTCCACCGAAGAACCACAATCCGGAACCACGCAAATTGTCGCAGGCGTCCAGCCCGACCAGACGGATGATATGTCCGGAATGCAGCCTGAGCACGCAGAGCGTCTCGTTCGGTCTGCTAGCCAACCAGGACCGCGGAATCGCTACCTTCAACCTGCCCCACATGACGCGCTTGGCCTGGAGGAACGTCGGTGCTCCATACCAGATCTCATTCTCGATCCCGACCCCGTACTTTACAGCAAGCCTGGCCGCTCTACGGATCTCCTCGGCCATCAGGAAGGTATTATGCGTCGGTATATAGCTCTCGCTGCACAGGAAGAGGCGCGATTTGCTGTCAACCTGGATGCAACGTACCGGACGGGTCTGGATTGATCTGATCGACGCGATTTGGTGCAGACCTGCGTCTGGTCCGATCCTCCAGGACACGACCCCCTCGCTCATCTGCGTTACGAGTCCAAGCGCACCGCAAAGGCGTCTGATCGAATCAAGCCGAAGCTCACGGCCTCTAACCCAGGCGCCGCGGTCGTCACAACCGCCGTAGCGCGCGACAAGTCGATCTAAGAGCGCCCGTCGCGGTTTTTCATCACGGCGTCCGCCGCGGAATTGAGTATTGATCGGCTGGCACGGCCGGATGCCCAACACCAGGTGTCGTTTGCACAGAACTCTCAGATCTCGGGTTTGAAGCAACGCCTCCACACCGGTCCTCAGGACAACACGCCAGAGATGCTCGTCATCGGCGACGATCCTCGTACCACCCTCGAACACGATCTCGTTGCAAGGCCTGCCCAGCATGATGTCGGTTGCGAAGACGACGTGGCATATGTTACCGCCTTCATCAAACAATCTATCACCGACCTGAATGGCCCCCATCGTTGTCCATCCATCCGGAGAGGGAAGGCGAGTGCCGAGGCAAAGCGCCTTGCCGAACCGCCGTCCGCAGACTGCGACACGAAAGCGCGTTGAGTCCTTCCAACCAGCCTGATAGATGGTCCATTGAGCGTCTGTGAGGGACGGTCGACTCTCAGCAACGGTTCGACGTCGCCCTGGGTGGATCGTCGTCAGAAGCGATCTCCTTAATCAAGCCGGCCGCGTCGAGTGGGAGCGCGGCAGCGCCCCTTGCATGATACTTATCCGGCCTACTTCCCTTCAGCAGCATGACGAGTAGCGGATCGCTATAGCGCCGCAGGATGATCGGCTGATTCGTCTCCGGATCCAGCACGAGCTTGCCGGCCTGAAAGAGTTTCTGTTCGATACCATCCAGAGCTCGCCGCCAGGCTTCTGCCTCCAGGCGGTCTACCGCCTCATCCATGGCTTCTAAGTAAGCTTGTCCGAAATCCTCGTCGACCTTCCGCAACGCACCCACCTCACGGCGCGTCATCTCCGATGCGTGACAGGCAAGAGAGAGATTACCGCTCTTTGCGAGTTCGCTGAGAAAAAGCTCTTGCCGCATCGCCGCTGCGGTGTCCGGTACCACAGCGTGGGAAGGTCTCCCCAGACCCTCCGAGCCGCGCGGGCTCAGTTGTAGCGCACCGCGCCGACCCTGCGGCCGCGCGACGCCGTGGAAGCGAGCAAGTTGCTGCGAACCGGCGGGCTGTCCTCGAACCTGCGAACGATCTCCTCTCGCTTCAGAGCAAGCAGGATACGGTTGCGGAGTGCCTCCGGAAGCATTCCGAGCTTCGTGAGGTTTGCTACGCCGTAGCGCTTGATCGGTACACAGCGGATGACGACGTCCTGCATCGGCAATCCACTCTGCGCCAGATCGGACCAATGGTCGGGGACGACATCCGCTCGGTGCCGTGCGTTGGCTTGGCTTTCCAAGCGAAGCAACGTGAGTTCTTCGTCTGCTGTCGCCTGCACCACGTAGATCGAGGTGCCACAGGCAACTACATCTCCAGACGAGATCTGGACCGAGTTCGTGAACATCGAAAGCACCTATCGCCTGAGGCCAACAAAAAACCCGCCAGGTTTCCCTGGCGGGCGCATCAATTCGAGTATGAGAAACTTATAGATGATCTTGGGTCCGCCGTCAATCGTTATTTAACCGTTATGGACAGTGGCCTGTGGCTCAAACAGGCAGCTCGCCGCGCTCGGCCGCACCGATGCGGACTCAAGCATGCAAACTCACGTCGGCGGACGTTTCAACTTTGCACTATCGATCCTGTCGTAGAGTTCGGTCAATTGCTGCAGAAGCAAGACCATCTGGGCCGCTACCTTCTTGCGTCCGTTCACATCGCCAGGCAACAGCATTGCCGCCATTGCTGAAAAGGACATCTCGTCCACGAGAAGAAGTCGAAGACGAACTTCGCCGCAGAGGCCAAGGCTGTTTCGGACAATCTTGCATCGTCCGATAGCTTCGGTGCGCGACAACATAGCGGCATGCAGATCAGGCGCCTTTCCCGACCGTTTCGTATCAGGGTCATGCGCACCGATGATTCCCATAACGTAGTCTTTGTACCAGCGCTGTGCGGAGTCCGTCTGATCCTGAGCAATATCCCCCGTCTTCGAAAGCAGGGTCAGGCCGCCGATAACACGCTGTACATCTTCTTCGACACGTAATATCTGTCCCTTGCCTATCCGTTCGCGGGGAGCTCGTTCCGCCCGGAAATGGTTTGGGACGACCACCGCCGGCGAAGCCGCTGTCGGGTACGTCTCTGTGATCATCATTCTGATTATCTCGCGCTAGAACCTGCTGAACCCAGCATGCATGCCGATCGGCCATGGAACAGACCGACGCGATTTCAGGTGTGGATCGACGACGCGGGCTGATGCGGCACGAAATGCACGATCGCGCTCCAGGTAATCGGATGCCCGGCTGGGAGAGGAGCCGCCCCCGCATCCTCCCTGTCGCGTGTGCACACAGTTCGCACTGACTGTCGGAGAATATGCTTCGCGCGCCGCTGCGCGAAGCTCCTGCTGACCCCGAGCTGCTGTGCGGCCTTCCGCAGGGTGACACCATGGTGATCGAGGAGTGAGACGAGCCGGCTATCCTGGTCGGCAGTCCATGTCAAAGCGCGTGGCATACGGGCACCCAAAAGAAGCTGATGACCCCCGTAGACTAACGAAGCGTTAGTCGCTGTACAAGAAAACAATCGCCCGGAATGACGATATTTTAACGTTTTTCACTGGGGCGCGGGCTGAGCCACGGCCGCGGTGAGCCCTCTGAGCGTCCCGATCAGCACATCGGTGGAGCCATCAGAACGACCCGCAAAGCCTCCATTCCCCCCTCACTCTGGGGGCGACCGAAGTTCGAGCGCCGCACAGGGTGCCGAGACATTGCTGGTGAGGGCGTTATGACAGAGGCGGACAGCGTCCACGCCACACATCTGGGACGCATTCTCATAGGCGAACTCTGTCTGGGCAGGATCGGCGCCTGGACCCTCTGCGTGATGGACCGCGCGCATGCTGGTGATACACGCTGAACTGGCTTCGTCCGGTTTCAGACGCAGGACAGTAAGGATGCGATTCAATCGGGTCCGGTCGGGCGTGACTGCTCCACTTGTCGCGCTGATCGACAGCGCAACGGCCAGAGCCCCGGCGAAGAGCCGATGCTGCCGGACGGGGGAGACGAGGAGAGAGGCTTTGGCGGAGGGGATGAGATTCGAACTCACGGTACGGGTTGACCCCGTACAACGGTTTAGCAAACCGCCGCCTTCAGCCACTCGGCCACCCCTCCGCCGAAGAGCGTGCTCGTCGCACGGCGTTTGCAGGGCGTTTCTACGGCTTGCAGGCCACCCCGTCAATCAGCCAGCAATCTCTGCCGGAGGCGCTCGTTGACCAGGGCTGGATTGCCTTTTCCCTTCATCGCCTTCATCGTTTGACCGACGAAGAAGACGAACAGCTTGTCCTTCCCGGACCTGAATTCGGCGAGCTTGTCAGCATTTGCGTCCAGGACCGTCTCGATCGCCGCATCGATTGCACCGGTATCGACCACTTGGCGCAAACCCTGCCTTTCCACGATCGAGCCTGCGGCCTCACCGGTCTGCACCATCGTCTCGAAGACGTCTTTGGCGATCCGCCCGTTGATTGTGCCATCGAGCATGAGATCGAGCATCTCGCCCAGATTCCCGGCCGTGACCGGGCTATCGGCGATCGTGCGCCCGGTACGGTTCAAGGCCGCGAACAGGTCGCCGATGACCCAATTCGCCGCCAGCCGCGCATCACGGCCCTTGGCGACGGTCTCGTAGAATGCCGCGGTCGCCTGCTCTGCCACGAGCACGGACGCGTCGTAGTCCGGGATCCCGTAATCCCGCACGAAACGCGCCCGTTTGGCATCCGGCAACTCCGGCAGGTCGGCCTTGAGCGCGGCGACCCAGGCCTCGTCAAGCACCAGCGGCAGCAAATCCGGATCCGGGAAATACCGGTAGTCGTGCGCGTCCTCCTTAGATCGCATCGACCTGGTCTCGCCACGGTGCGGATCGAACAGCCTGGTCTCCTGATCGACCACGCCCCCGCTCTCCCAAACGGCGATCTGCCGCCGCGCCTCGACTTCGACCGCCTGGGTCACGAACCTGATCGAATTGACGTTCTTGATCTCGCAACGGGTCCGGAACGGCTCTCCCGCCTTCCGCACCGAGACGTTCACGTCGGCACGCAGGGACCCCTCCTCCATGTTGCCGTCGCAGGTTCCAAGATAGCGCAATATCGTCCGCAACTTGCGCACATACGCGCCAGCCTCTTCCGGGCTGCGCATATCCGGCTCGCTGACGATCTCCATCAGCGCGACCCCGGCGCGGTTGAGATCGATATACGACCGGGAAGGATCCTGGTCATGCAGGGACTTTCCGGCATCCTGCTCCAGATGCAGCCGCGTCACACCGATCGTGCGTCGGCTGCCATCTGTCAGTTCGATCTCGATCGTGCCTGCGCCGACGATCGGATGGCTGAACTGGCTGATCTGATACCCGGCCGGAAGATCGGCGTAGAAGTAGTTCTTTCGATCGAATGTGCTCACGAGGTTGACATGCGCCTTGAGCCCGAGGCCGGTCCTGACCGCCTGCGCGACGCAAACCTCGTTGATCACCGGCAACATGCCCGGAAATGCCGCGTCAACCAGACTGACATGCGTATTCGGCTCGCCGCCATAGGTCGCGGACGCGCCGGAGAACAGTTTCGCGTGACTCACCACCTGCGCATGCACCTCAAGCCCGACCACCAGCTCCCACGGGCCGGTGTTGCCCTCGATCAGATAACTCATGACCCCACCCCCGCCCGGACCGCCGGTAGGTGCGTGAAGGCGGCCGCCTTTTCCAGCGCCGACCCCAGCGCGAAAAGCAACTCCTCGTCGAATGGCCGACCCAGCAACTGAAGCCCGAGCGGCAAGCCCTTTGCATCGAGACCCACCGGCACCGAAAGCCCCGGCACCCCCGCCATGCTCGCGGGCACGGTGAATATGTCGTTGAGATACATCGTCACCGGATCGTTCATCTTCTCGCCCAACGCGAATGCGGCCGACGGCGCCGTCGGCGTCAGCAGCGCATCGACCCTCGTAAAGGCCTCGGTGAAGTCACGCAGCAGCAGGCCCCGCACCTTCTGCGCCTTCAGATAATACGCATCGTAATATCCCGACGACAGAACGTAGGTCCCGATCAGGATCCGTCGTTTCACCTCGTCGCCGAACCCGGCGGCACGCGAGCGCTCGTACAGCATGTCCAGGCTGTCCGCCTCGACCCGCTCACCGAACCTCACACCGTCGTACCGCGCCAGGTTCGAAGAGCATTCCGCAGGCGCAACTATATAGTACGTCGCCAGCCCGTATCGCGTATGCGGCAGCGACACGTCGACGATCTCGCACCCGGCATCCCGCAGCCAGGCAATGCCCTGCTGCCAGAGCGCCTCAATCTCCTGCGACATGCCGGGCGCCCGATATTCCGCCGGGATCCCGATCCGCATCCCTTTCAGGCTGCGTCCGATCGCGGCGCGATAATCCGGCACCGGCCGGTCGACGCTCGTGCTGTCCTTGACATCGAATCCGGCCATCGATCGCAGCAGGATCGCGCAATCTTCGACGGTGCGCGCCATCGGCCCGGCTTGGTCGAGCGAACTGGCGAACGCCACCGTCCCCCAGCGACTGCAGCGCCCGTAGGTCGGCTTGATCCCGACGATCCCGCAGAAAGCGGCAGGCTGCCTGATCGACCCCCCCGTGTCGGTCCCGGTCGCGCCGAGCGCCAGCCGCGCCGCCACCGCAGATGCAGAGCCGCCGGAAGAGCCGCCCGGCACCAGAGCGGTCTCGTCTCCAGTGCGTTTCCACGGGTTTTCCACGGCGCCGAAGGCCGACGTCATGTTCGACGACCCCATGGCGAACTCGTCCAGGTTCGTCTTGCCGAGGAAGACCGCGCCATCGCGCTTCATCTGCGCCGTCACCGTGCTCTCGTAGGGCGGCACGAAGTTCTTCAGGATCCTGCTCGCAGCCGTCGTCCGCACGCCCTCGGTGCAGAACAGATCCTTGATCGCAACGGGCACACCGGACAGAGGTCCCGCGTCGCCCCGTGCGCGCGACGCATCCGAGGCCCGCGCGCTCTCGAGCGCCTGCTCACCGGTCACGGTGATGAAGGCGTTCAACCGGGGATTGAGCTGCTCGATCGCAGTCAGGTGGGCCTGCGTGAGCTCCACCGAGGAGAATGCGCCCTGTTCCAGCCCGGACAGCGCCGCCGCCAGGGTCTGCCCGGTCAGCTCCACCATGCCGGCCATCACTCGACGACCTTCGGCACGGAGTAGAACGACCCCGCACGGCTCGGCGCGTTCGACAGCACTGCCTCGACCTTGTCACCATCCGTGACCGCGTCGGCACGCATACGCAGCGCCGCCTGGCCAACGCCGCTGATCGGCTCCAACCCGTCGACGTCGAGTTCAGACAACTGCTCGATCCAACCGATGATATGCCCGAGTTCGCCCTGCAGGCGGGCAATATCCGTCTCCTCGATACCGAGCCGCGCCAGCCTGGCGATACGTCGTATGGTCGCGGCATCGAGCGACATGTTTGGGAGCTTTCGATCGTTGATGGACACACGCAGGCGCGGGACGACGGCCGATTGCGCCTGCCATGCAGCGCCGATGCCGGTTTCCCCTGGTCGCCCGGGTGCCGAAGGACCATAAACCCTGCCCATGCCACTGTTCAACATGCCGCAGCTCCGCGCCCGACTGGCGCCGGACAGCAGACTGCTTGGCCTCGATCTCGGGTCCCGCGTGATCGGCGTCGCCCTTTCCGACGTCTCGCTCCTGCTCGCCTCGCCCTATGCAACTCTGCGACGCGGGAAAATGTCCAGGACCGCCGCCGATATCGCCGCAATCGCGGCCACGGAGCGCATCGGCGGCCTCGTCGTCGGCCTGCCGCTTTCTCTCGACGGCAGCTTCGGGCCCGCAGCCCAGGCGGCCCGCGACTGGCTGAGAAGCCTGTCGGACGTCACCGGGCTACCGGCCGCGCTCTGGGACGAACGACTCTCCTCGAGTGCCGTCAACCGAATGCTGATCGACGATCTCGACATGACTCGAGCCCGCCGCAGCGCCGTCGTCGACAAGCTGGCAGCCGCCTACATCCTGCAGGCCGCACTCGACGCCAGCCGCCCTGCGTCACCGACAGGCGGCTAAAAATGCAACCAAATCAGGGGGTTCGGCGGATGGTGGGCGCGACAGGGATTGAACCTGTGACCCCTACCATGTCAAGGTAGTGCTACTACCGCTGAGCTACGCGCCCATCCGCCGGCCGGTCTTCTATCCAAGCTTGCAGGCTTCCGCAACCCTCATCGGCCCCAACGCCTGGCGGTGACCAGAGCATACGGGTGACAGGATCCGCATGCGGATCGAGAATGGGCCATGATACCGATCCCGCTGAGGTCCGACACCATCGAGCCGGCCGCCAGCCAGGTGCGTGTCATCCGCCCGAGCCAGCAGACCAGCCCACTTCTCGTCGCATCGCCGCATTCCGGCCGCGACTATCCCGACCATTTCGTCACCGCGTCCCGGCTCGACCGGCACATGCTGCGACGGAGCGAGGATTGCTTCGTCGACGAACTCCTGGGTGGAGCCGCCAGCCACGGAATCCCGCTCCTGCTGGCCGATTTCCCGCGCGCCTATTGCGACGTGAACCGTGAGCAGTGGGAACTCGATCCGACCATGTTCGTCGAGACCCTGCCCGCCTGGTGCAATACCCGCACCGCCCGCGTCGGCGCAGGCTTCGGGACGATCGCCAAACTGGTCTCGTCCGGCCAGCCGATCTACGCTGGCAAGTTACATTTCGTCGACGCGGAAGCCCGCATCCGGGCCTGCTGGCAACCCTATCACGCGGCTCTCGCCGACCTGATCGAGCAGACCAGGATGCAATTTAGTCTGTCCGTTCTGCTCGACTGCCATTCCATGCCGAGCGACGACGACGCGACGAGCCAGGGCGATCCCGATTTCGTCCTGGGCGACGCATACGGCAGCGCATGCGATCCCGTCATCACCAGAACCGCGCATCGCTTCCTCGAGGGAGCCGGGTATCGGGTGCGTCGGAACGATCCCTACGCGGGCGGCTATGTCACGCGCCATTATGGTCGTCCCCGCTCCGGGTGCCATGCCCTGCAGATCGAAATTGCCCGCCGCCTCTATGTCGACCAGCGGGCCTATCGGAAACTTGCCGATTTCGACCGGATCGAAGCGCTTCTTTCCGGCCTCCTGGTCACGCTACGGGAGGCCGCGACGGCCCTCGCAACGGGCTGAGACAAAAAAAAGGCGGTGCCGAAGCACCGCCAAGTTTAGGGAGGAAACGTCCAAGAAGCAGCGCGCCAAAGCAGCGCCGCTGGATCCTTCCTACATCGCCCGAACCCCGACGGTCAATAAGTTTTTGCGCTGCACAAAATCGCGAGCCAGCGATTTTTTCCTTGTGCTTAACCCGACCTTAAACCGCCGGCTCTACGCTCGCCGCATGACCTACCGGACCGTCGCCCTTGTCCCGATCCTGCTCTGGCTCGCCACGTCGATCTCGCCCGCGGCCGCCGGCTCCGGCGACGGTCTGCTCTGTCAGGCCGCGACCAGCCGCGCAGAACGCTCATCCGGGGTGCCGGACCAACTGCTCGGAGCGATCAGCCGGGTCGAGAGCGGTCGCCTCGATCCCGAAACAGGCACCCTCAGGGCCTGGCCCTGGACCATCAACGCCCAAGGCGTCGGCCATTTCTACGAGACCAAAGCGGATGCCGTCGCAGCGGTGCGCGCGTTCCAGGCAGCCGGGATCAGGTCGATCGATGTCGGCTGCGCCCAGATCAACCTGATGTTCCATCCGGACGGCTTCGCCTCCCTCGACCAGGCTTTCGATCCGCTCGCCAACGCCACCTTCGCCGCGCAATTCCTGACCGACCTGTTCCATCAGACCGGAAGCTGGCCGCATGCCGCCGCCGCCTATCACTCGCAGACCCCAGATCTCGGCAGCGACTACCAGCGCAAGGTGCTGGACGTGTGGGCGCAGCCGGTCGACCGTCCCGCCGATACGGAGGGCCGCCCGTCGACCGGCGCCAGGCGCGCCGGCGCCGCCGGCACGATCGCGCAGGACCGCACGGCAGGGAGCGCCGTGTCGGCGCCGTTCGGAAACCGACCCCTCGGCGGCTTTGGTCACATCATCCGCAACGGCCCGATCACGGCGCCGCCAGTCGGCGGAATCGGCGTCGTTCCGGGGAGTCTCGCCGCCTATCGCGCCCGCCCGGTCGCACTGGCGTCGATGCCGATACCGCCATCTTGACGCATCGCGTAGGTTCGCCTTTGTGAGCGAACAGCACGCGCTGAGCGGCGCCCGCAGCAGCAGGTCAAGAGGTCAGACGACGATGAGCGATCACGCACCAGCCCAGGACCAGGCGCACGCCGGCGAGGAGCGCCATGAATTCGGCGCCGAGGTCGGCCGCCTGCTCGACCTGGTGGTCCACGCTCTGTATTCGGAACGGGAGATCTTCCTCCGCGAACTGGTGGCCAACGCCGCCGATGCCTCCGATCGGCGCCGCTTCGAGGCCCTGACCGACCCGTCGCGAGCCCTTCCTGACGGCGCGAAGATCCGCATCCATCCGGACAAGGAGGCCCGCCTGCTGACCGTCTCCGATGACGGCACCGGCATGAGCAGGGATGAGCTCGCCCGCAACCTCGGCACCATCGCCCGCTCGGGCACCCGTGCCTTCGGCCAGGACATGGCCAAGCTAGAGAACGCCAAGCCGGAAGACCGCCCGAGCCTGATCGGCCAGTTCGGCGTCGGCTTCTACGCCGCCTTCATGGTGGCCGACCGCGTCGAGGTCACGTCCCGCCGCGTCGGCGAGCAGGAAGCCTGGCGCTGGTCCTCCGAAGGACAGGGCAGCTACACCCTCGCGCCGGCCACCCGCGACCTCCCCGGCACCGACATCGTCCTGCACATCAAGTCCGATGCTGACGAGTTCCTTGAGCCCTACCGGCTCGAGACCATCGTCCGCAAATGGGCCGACCACATCACCTGGCCGATCACCATCGTTCGGGACGGCAGCGATGTGGCGGCTAACGAGGGCACCGCGCTCTGGCGCAAGGCGAAGAGCGAGATCACCGAGGAACAATACACCGAATTCTATCAGCATATCGGCCACATGTTCGACAAGCCGTGGGCGACGCTGCACTGGCGTGCCGAAGGTACGCTCGAATTCACCGCTCTGCTGTTCGTACCGGGCATGCGCCCGTTCGAGCCGATGGAGTCGACCCGCGAAAGCCGCGTACGACTGCATGTCCGACGCATGTTCATCACCGACGAGGCCGCATTGCTGCCGCCCTGGCTCCGCTTCGTCCAGGGTGTGGTCGACACCGAAGACCTGCCTCTGAACGTGTCGCGTGAAATGCTGCAGGCCACGCCGGTTCTCGCCCGCATCCGCAAGGCCGTGACCAACCGCGTCATCAGCGAACTGCGCAGCAAGGCCAAGGACGCCGAGACCTATGCCGCGTTCTGGGACAATTTCGGCCCTGTCCTGAAGGAGGGCATCTGGGAAGATCAGGATCACCGCGCGGACGTCGCCGGCCTGTCGCGCTTCCGCTCCTCGTCGGAGGCCGGGTGGGTCTCGCTGGCCGACTATGTCGGCCGCATGAAACCGGGCCAGGAAGCGATCTACTTCCTGGTCGGCGACAATCACGACGCGCTGGTCGGCAGCGCCCAGCTCGAGGGCTTCCAGGCCCGCGGCATCGAAGTGCTCCTGCTCTCTGACCAGGTCGATGCCTTCTGGCCGGAGCGTCTCGACCGCTTCGACGACAAGCCGCTCCGGAGCGTCACCCAGGGCCTGGCCGACCTATCGTCGATCCCCCTGATCGACGGTCCCTCGGGGGACGCTGCCAACGTCGACTCGCTGATCCCGGCGCTCAAGGACGCACTTGGAGATGCGATCACCGATGCGCGCACCACCGACCGTCTCGTCAACAGCGCCATGGTACTGGCCGCCTCGCAAACCGGGCCCGATCTGCAGATGCAGCGCCTGATGCGCCGCAGCGGCCAGAAAATGCCGTCCTCCGCCCCGATCCTGGAGATCAACCCGCATCATCCGCTGATCCGGGCCCTGTCCGCCCGTCTCGCCGACGGCAAGCCGATCGCCGACGCCGCCCTGACCCTGCTCGATCTTGCCAGGATCCAAGACGGCGAAGCCCCGGCTGACCCGGCCGCCTTCGCCAGACGAGTCGCCGATGCGCTGGTCGGGGCGGCGTCCTCGCCAACGGCCGACTGAGCCGTGCGCGGCCGGCTGAAGCTCGACCCGGCGACCGATATGCTGGGTGCGATCGACGTGCAGCCGAGCTTTATGCCGGGTGGCGAACTGCCCGTTCCAGACGGCGACGCGATCGTGCCGGTCATCAACCACCTGCTCGCGGACCGTTTTCTCAACGCGTTCGCGACCCAGGACTGGCATCCGCCCGGACACAGCTCTTTCGCCAGCATGCATCCCGGCCGAACACCGTACGACGTGGTCTCGATGCCGTACGGGCCGCAGATGCTCTGGCCCGATCACGCGATCCAGGGCAGCAGGAACGCGGCGCTGCACCCCGGCCTGGATAGCGCCCGATTCAGTCTGATCCTGCGCAAGGGTCTCGATCCCGCGCTCGACGGCTACTCCGCGTTCCGGGACAATGACGGCACCAGCCGAACCGGCCTGGCGGGGCTGCTGCAGGCCCGCGGCGTGAAGCGTCTGTTCCTCTGCGGCCTGGCCGGCGATGTCTGCGTCGCCTGGTCTGCGGAAGACGCGATCGAAGCCGGCTTCGAAACCTACCTCGTCGAGGATGCGACCCGCTCGATCGGTATGATTTTGCCTGATGGCGGCAACAGCGCCGACATCGCCCGCAAGCGCCTGGAGGCCTGCGGCGTCGTCTTCGTCACCTCGAACGACCTCACCCTCTAAGCCACCGATGATGCGCTGGGACCTGCTGCTGGACGATACCAGGCTCGGTGGGGAGCGACGCACCGAGGCGCGAACCGATTCCGCCCGATCGGAGTTCCAGAAAGACCACGACCGCCTGATCTTCAGCGAGCCGTTCCGGAAACTGGGCCGCAAAACCCAGGTTCACCCGCTTCCCCAGAACGATCGGGTGCACAACCGTCTCACCCACAGTCTCGAAGTGTCGTGCGTCGGCCGCTCGCTCGGCGAACTGACCGGCAAGCAGTTGCATGCGCAGGGGCTGCTGCCGCCGGGCGTGGTCGCGGCCGACGTCGCCGCCATCGTGCAGGCCGCCTGTCTCGCCCATGACATCGGCAACCCGCCTTTCGGTCATGCCGGCGAATTCGCGATCCGCGACTGGTATGCCAAACGCGATGCCGGCTTCTTCGCGGGCATGCAGCCCCCCTGCATCCAGGACCTCAACACCTTCGAGGGCAATGCCCAGGGCTTCCGTCTGTTGACCAGCCTGGTGGACAGCGTCGGTCTGCGACTGACCTACGCCACGCTCGGCAGCTTCATCAAATACCCCTGGTCGGCGATGCACGCCCCCCGCTACAAACCTGGAAAATTCAGCTACTTCGCCTCGGAACGCGACGCCTTCCAGACCATCGCCCGGTCCATGGGCCTGATCGAGATCGAGCCCGGCGTCTATTGCCGTCATCCGCTGGCCTATCTGGTCGAGGCCGCCGACGACATCTGCTACGCGATCATCGACATCGAGGACGGCATCGAGATGAGCCTCCTCCATACCGGAGAAGTCGAGCACCTTCTGCTCTCCGTCATGCCCGGTTCGGCCCATACGCACTACGATCTCTACAAGATCGGCCGCACCGAACGACAGCGCGTCCGCTGGCTGCGCGGACGGGCGGTGGACGTCCTGATCGAGGATTGCGTCGCCAGCTTCTTCGCCAATCAGGCCGCGATCCTCGAAGGCCGGTTCGCCTCGACCCTGGTCGAGAGCGGCAGCCCGAAGATCGCCCGGGGCGTCGCCGCGGCCAAGACGCTCGCCAGGGAAAAGATCTTCACCCACACCCGCAAGATGGAGATCGAGATCGGCGCCTACGCCGCCGTCGACACCTTGCTCGATTCCTGCTCCGACGCCGCCCGCGAGCTGCTGGTTTCCGGCGCCGGACCGTCTTTGTCCTATCGCGCCTCGCGCATTCTCGGCCTGATGGGCGAGTCCGCACCGATGGAATCGACCGGCCTGGAGGAGAGCTACCGCCGCATCAACGATTTCCTCTCGAGCCTGACCGACAACCGCGCGACCGAATTGGCCCAGGTCATTCGCGGCCGCGGCTGACGGTTCCGCGACCTCTTGCCGTCTTGCGGGAAACGCCATAAAACGCCGCCACGGCCAGGATGGGCGCGTAGCTCAGCGGTAGAGCATCGCCTTCACACGGCGGGGGTCACAGGTTCAATCCCTGTCGCGCCCACCATCCGGCGCCTCAGAACCCGAACATGTGATCCAGCGAGAAGCGTCCGCCCTCGTCCATCAGACCATGATAGCCGAACAGCCGGCACGTGGTATCGCGGATCAGCACATAGCCGCGCGGGCCGGCCTGACGCAGCAGCTCATCGCCGAACGCGCGATGCGGCCAGATCATCGTCGAGCCCGAAGACGCGATCCTGACCGGGCGTTCCGCCAGCACCTCGCCCAACCCGTCGTGCAGGATCAGCAGGGTCTGCGATTCGGCATGCCAGGGCGCCGAAGCCGGATACATCATCGCCGCGAAGCTGCGCCGCTGCTCGTCGCCAAGCCTCAGGAACAGCCGCGTCGACAATCCGGGCGCCGCACCCGAATAGGATTGCGGCTCGTCGCGATAGGTCATCGCGGTGTTGAAGATATGCGCACCGAAACTCGTCTCGGCGACATGCCCGCTCTGCCTGTCCTCGTAGCGCACCAGCGCATGCATCCAGCCATCCGCCGACCCACCGTCGCGGAAATCATAGACCAGCTCGGCATGTCCCTCCGGCGCGCCAAGCTCGGCCAGATCCAGCGCCAGATCGTGGCGTCGTCCGAGCCTGCCCAGGAACCGCTCCGCGACCTTCGTCCCGCCCACATCGAAGACGTCGAGACGGAGCGGCAGGTCGGTCTGGCCCACCGCCATCGGCGTCGGTTGCACGATGCTGCGATAGCGCTCCGGCGGCAGGACCGGGAACGGCAGCAGGTAGCCGCGACCCAGCGGCTCCGGCAGAGCGGGAATTCCAGGGTCCGCGACCAGATCGGCGCGCTCGACGTTCATATGCGCGATCCTGCGCCGCCCGCCCCGCGTCACCTCGTAGCGCGGCCGGACGACGTGCCGCCCGGCGCGGAGTTCGATCTGCGCCGGCCATTGCAGCCCGGGAAGATGCCGGGAGACGTCGACCGGGACCGACGCATCGGCCGGCACGGCGAACGGCAGCGCGACCGGCGCCTCAGCCCCCATCCGGTCCAGGCTGACGGCGCCGGCCGGAATAGGCATCGCATGGCTGTTCTGCAGCCAGAGCGTCACCGTCTCGTCGTCGCGTGGCGCCGGCATGTTGGCATACCGGTCCGCCGGCCACGCATTCGCATCGTGCGTCACCGACAGGCTCTCGTCGCCCTCGTGTGTCCCGAACGTGTCCAACGCGTATTTGACCACGTCATGGCCGGCGACATTGATGGCGTGGATAAACAACTGCCCCCGGAACGGCGGAAGATCGAACCGGCGCCGCACCGCTCCGCTGTCGATCGAGACCCCGCCCGCAGCGGACGGCATCTCCTCCTCCCAGGTCGCCAGCGGCAGCCCCTGCTCATCGAACAGACGCAACCACAGCCTGACGCGTTTCGCGCCATACGAGGCCCAGTAATTCGCCGTCACCAGCCTTGTGCCGAGCCCGTCGGCATCGCGGAAGAACGCATAGTTGGTGGCGAAATTGAGCCGGTCCAGATAGACCCGCGAACTGGTCAGCATCTCTGCCGGCAGCCGCGCATCGTCCAGGCTCGCCACCTGCATCCCGCGCGGAACCATGTGCGCGATCCGCGCCAGCACCCGCCCGGCGTCGAACGACGTCACCAAGAGCGTCGAGGCGCCGCTCTCCAGCAGCGCGGTCAAGGGTTGGGCGACCACCCCCAGCATCTCCCGCCCGATCAGCGACACGTCCTGCACGTAGAACGCATCGATCGCCGGCAAGGTGGGGTGCAGCGCGAACAGCATCGCCGCGACCCCGTCCGGGTCGAACACCGCGAGCGATCCCTGCCGGCGCAACCGGTCGCCGAGCACCATGATCGCCTCGGCGGCGAGCGGATGCGCCAGGGCCTTGTAGAGCGCATTGCCGCCCTGCCGCGCATCGTAGGTTTGGATATCGAGCATGCGCCTTACTTCCCGCTCCGGCCCGGCCCGGCCTCGCCCGACGGCGCCGGCAGTCCCAGCCTGCGGCACATCTCGTCCGCAACCTGCCCGGTGTCGTCGAGCGGAGTCACCGCCCAGTCCTCGATCCTGTCGTTGAAGGTCCGAATCCGCCCCGCGTCAATCAGCGCTTGCAGAAACAGGCCGATGCGCCGCGAGCGGCCGGGCAGGCCGGCCACCATCACCGGAGCCCGCGTCGCCGCCGCTTCCGACACCATCGACACGCTGTCCGAGGTGACGACGATGGCGTCGGCGCAGGCCAGCAGGCCGAGATACGGATTGTCGCCGGTCATGTCCCAAACCCAGCCGCCCAGCGGCGCAAGCACCCGCTCCAGCACCTGGCGCACCGGCAGCCCGGTCCGTCGCGACGGCGTCAGCGCCAGCCCGACCTTCTCCGCCCGCATCATCTCGGCCAGCCGGCCGGCCAGCGCCTCGGCCTCCGGCACCCCCAGCCTGAACCGCCCGTTCGATCCGCCGACCAGGACGGCCACCAGAGGCCGGCTCAGATGCGCCAGACGCGGCATCCAGGCCCGCCGTGCCGCCTCCAGCGCACCCGGACTGACCCTGTGCAGCGCGGTCCGCGCCAGAAGCACGTTCGGCCCGTCGATTTCGTCATGCACGTTGGCCACCACCAGGTCGAACCGGTCCAGCCTCAGCCGCGGATTCTGGATCTGTACCACCCGGCTGCCACGCGCCCGCAGCGCCGCGCCCACGGCGCCCCCGGTGCCGCCGACCGTGAACACCAGACCGCCCGCCACTCCGTCCAACCCGCCGACCACGGAAAGCGGCCGCGGCCAGAGCCGCGCTGGCAACCGCGACCAGGGCCCCGCCGGCTGCAGCCGGTGCGTCCGCATCGCCAGCCCGGCCCGCTCCGCCAGCCCCACCGCCTGCGCCTCGAGCCCGGCATAGCCCTCCGACAGGATCAGACCATCCTGCGACACCATTCCCTCGTGCATGCGCCGCTTGTGCGGGTCCACCTTCCCGGCGTCAATCGACCCGGCTATTCCCCCTGCGCACAGGAGCCTCAGCCATGACCGCGTTCCGCGACCTCGGCCTGGCCGAACCCCTGCTCCAGGCGCTCGCCGTCGCCGGCCTCGCTACCCCGACCCCGATCCAGACGCAGGCGATCCCCCCGATCCTCGCCGGGCGGGACCTGATCGGCATCGCCCAGACCGGCACCGGCAAGACCGCCTCTTTCGCCCTGCCGATCCTGCATCGCCTGCTCGATTCCGGCGCCCGCGCCGAGCCGCGCACCTGCCAGGCGCTGGTGCTCGCCCCCACCCGCGAACTCGCAAGCCAGATCTGCGATGCGATCCGCACCTACGCCCGTCGCACCGCGCTGCGCGCCACGGTGCTGGTCGGCGGCGTACCGAAACAGAAACAGGCCCGCGCGCTCGCTGCCGGCATCGACCTGGTCGTCGCCACCCCGGGCCGGCTGCTCGACCATCTTTCGGACGGCGCGCTGCGGCTCGACGAGACCCGCTACCTGGTGCTGGACGAGGCGGACCACATGCTCGATCTCGGCTTTATCGACGACGTCCGGCGCATCGCCGGGCGGCTGCCCGACCAACGCCAGAGCCTGCTCTTCTCCGCCACCATGCCGGCACCGATCGCCCTGCTGGCGCGCCAGTTGCTCCGCGACCCGCTGACCGTGGCCGCGACGCCGCCCGCCACCACGGCGGACAAGATCGACCAGCGCATCGTCTTCGCCGAGACCCAGCAGAAGCGGCCGCTCCTCATCGAGATGCTGAAGCGCGGCCGCATGAAGCGCACCCTGGTCTTCACCCGCACCCGCCAGGGCGCCGACACGCTGGCCGCGGCGCTCGACAAGGCCGGCATCCGCGTCGCCGCGATCCATGGCGACAAGAGCCAGCCGCAACGCGACCGCGTCCTCGCCGAATTCCGCGCCGGCCTGTTCCCGGTGCTCATCGCCACCGATGTCGCCGCACGCGGCATCGATATTCCGGACCTGACCCATGTGGTGAATTTCGAGATCCCCGAGGTGCCGGAAGCCTACGTCCACCGCATCGGCCGCACCGCCCGCGCCGGAGCCCGCGGCATCGCCATCAGCCTGTGCGCCGCCTCGGAACGATCCTCGCTGCGCGACATCGAGAAGCTGCTGGCGACCCGGCTCAGGGTCTACGACCCTCGCCAGGCGACCTGACCAGCCGTCTCACCCCGTCGAGAAGCACCGACACCACCTGTCCCCACGCCGCATAGGGATCGTCGGCGGCGCGACGATCCGCCGGCGGATCGGACACCAGCCGCTCGATCGCCCGCCTGAGATCGACCGCATCCGGCGCGCACAGGATCGACATCGCCTCGTCCTTGAACTGCTCGGCGAGCCCACCGACCCTGGTGGCCACCACCCAGCGCCGGGCCGCGATCGCCGCCGCGGCCACGCCGCTCTGGCTCGCCTCCCGATACGGCAACACAAGCGCATCCGCCCAGGCGATCAGCGCACCGATCTCGCCTTCCGGAACCCAGCGATTCTCCACCACGACACGGTCCATCGCCGCGAGCCTGGACAGGTCCCGGCTGTTCGGACCCTGCCCGACCACACGCACCTCCAGCCCGGCCGGCACTCCCTGGTCGAGCGCATCGGCCAGCAGATCCAGCCCCTTGTAGGGAAGCAGCCGACCGAAGCAGAGCAGCCGCACCGCTCCGCCATGCGACAGCGGCGCGGGCGGCATCGGCCCGAACACGAACGGCGGCAGGCTGGCCATCAGGACCGGTCGGCGCCGGGTCAGTTTCTGCGCCACCAGACGTCGCGCGACATGACCCGACAAGGCGACCAGCCCGTCAGCGCGCCGGATCAGGCGACGCTGCAGCAACATCTGGATCGCCGACCCGTCGCCCGGATGGCGATCGGCATCGTGCACCACCACCAGGAACGGGATATGCAGGCGGCGCAGCACCGCGGCCATTTCCAGGTCGAGCGGCCCCGGCATCGCGCAGATCGCCACGTCCGGCCGCAACGCCTGGACCTCGCGGCGCAGGCGCGGCTGGCGAAACGCCGTGCCCAGCATCCGCAGCGCATAGCCGACCACGTTGCGATAGGTCGCCACCGGCAACGCCACCTCGGGCCGCCCCCGGCCGCCGGATCCGTCGCGCAGGATCTCCGCGCCGGTGGACAGGGACAACGACACCCTGCATCCCGGCAACGCGGCGAGACCGGCCACCATCTCCACCGCGACGCGCGGTCCGGCGCCGAACCGTCCCCATTGCCAGACCAGCACCCTGATCGGCGGATCGGTCATGCGCGCTGCGCCGGATCGTATCCAATCGCCGCCAGACCGGCCTCCAGACCGCCGCTCCCGAGCCTCGCCTGTGCCGCCAGCAACGCGGCATGCCCGACACGGGTCCTGAGCTCCATCGAATCCGCCAGCGCACACAGCGCCGCGGCCGCCTCGCCCAGGTCCGCATCCGCCCACAGCGCACCCGGCGCCTCGAACACGCCGCGCGGATCGCGCGCCGGCACCAGCCGATACCCGATCGGCATGCCGCAGCCGGAATCGAGGAATTCCGCCGTGGCCGACCAGTCCGTCGCCACCACCGGGCGGCCCAGCAGCATGGCCTGCGCCGGCACCAGCCCGAACCCCTCGCTCCTGTGCAGCGACAGCACGATATCGCAGCACCGGGTCAGTGCATGGACGTCGTCGCCAGGAAACATGCGTGTCTCCACACGGATATTCCCCGCATCGCCGATCGCCGCCACGATCCGCGCCAGATCGGCCCGGTAGTGCGCGGCGTGACCGACCTTGAGCAGCAGGAAGCGATCGCTTCTGGTGCCGAACGCCTGCTTGAACGCCGCGATCGCGCCCAGCGGGTTCTTGCGCTCGAAACTCGAGGCGAGGTTGAACGACACCAGCACCACCACCGCCCGCTCCGGCAGCCCGAACGCCTGCCGATCCAGCGCCGAGGTGACCGGCGGCGACAGCGCCACCGCATGCGGCACCACCCGCACCCGACCCGGACAGACCGCCTCGAGCGCAGCGGCGGTGAAGCGCGACGGCGCCCAGACCTCATGCACATGACCCAGCGCCGCACGCCAGAGCTCCGGCACCACCGGCAGCTCCCAGTGCCAGTAGCCGACCACCCGGCGGTCGCGCAGCGCCTGCCTGCCGAGCCCGATCAGCGCCGCCGGCAACTGCGGCGCGTTGACGTGCAGCACGAGCGCGGCGCGCCCCGGCCAGTCCGCGCGCGACCGCCCGCGTGCGCCGCGGTCGCGCAGCCTGGAGCCGGTCGCAATGCCCGCGTGCGGCACGCCGAGCCGCTGCAACGCCGCCAGCATGATCCTGGCGCCCTCGCCCAGCCCCGAGCTCTCCCCGATCTCGCCGCCGACGACGACTCCCTCGCACCGCGCCGGCGCCGCGCTATCCGGCTTCGGTGCCAGCCACGCGCTGCCGCGCGCCAGCCATAGCCGACGCGACCGCGCAGGCAGGGCCTGCCAGGCGCGATGCAGGGGGTGCAGTCGGGGCTCGGCTATCGACATCGTGATGCCCCAACTCTGGTCGCGACCGCGCATCGCGGCAAGCCTTGCCATCAACACACCGTCAAACCGGCGGCCATTGCCGTCGGTCCGGCCGCGTATAGACTGACGCCATGGGAACAGCGCCACGCCTTCCGACCCTGACCATCCTGGAGCGACTGGTCGCGTTCGACACCACGAGCAGCCGATCCAACCTGGCCCTGATCGACTGGATCGAGACCTACCTCGCCGCGCACGACGTCGCCTGCCGACGCACCACCGACGCGACCGGAACCAAGGCCAACCTGCACGCCATCATCGGGCCGCACCGGGACGGCGGCCTGGCGCTGTCCGGGCACGTCGATACCGTGCCGGTCGACGGCCAGGCCTGGACCACCGACCCGTTCGCGCTGCACGTTGCCGATGGCCGCGCCACCGCGCGCGGCGCCTGCGACATGAAGGGCTTCGTCGCCTCCGCGCTCGCCGCCGTTCCCGAACTGATGGCGATGGACCTGCAGCGTCCGGTGCATCTCTTCATCAGCTACAACGAGGAGGTTGATTGCGAAGGCGCGCACGTGCTGGTGCGGGACCTGGCGCAAGGCGGGCTGAAGCCCAGCCTGTGCGTGGTCGGCGAGCCGTCGATGATGAAGCCGATCACCGCCCACAAGGGCCGGCTGTCGGTGCGCGGCACCGTGCGCGGTCTCGCCGGCCATTCCAGCCAGCCGGCGAAAGGCGTCAACGCCGTGCATGCCGCGTCCGAGGCGATCGCCCATATCGCCGCGCTGTCGCGCCGCTTCGCCGCGCACGGCCGACGCGAGCCGGGTTTCGAGCCGGAACACACCACCATCCATGTCGGCCTGGTCGAAGGCGGCGCGATCCTCAACATCATCCCCGAACATGCCAGCTTCGAGATGGAATGGCGCACCGTCCCCGGCGACGACGCACGCCTCGAGCTCGACCGTCTGCGCGCCCATCTGCGCGACACCACCGAGCGCTGGATGCACGCCGTCGATCCGTCCACCTCCATCCAGCTCGAACCGATCAGCACCCTGCCACCGCTCTCGCTCGATCCCGCGCATCCCCTGGTCGGGCTGGTCAAGCAGGCCAGCGGGTCCAACGACGACGGCAAGGTCAGCTACGGCACCGAGGCCGGCATCTACCAGAATGCCGGCATCGCCAGCATCGTCTGCGGTCCCGGCGACATCGCGCAGGCGCACAAGCCGGACGAATGGATCGCGCTCGACCAGTTGGCCGCCTGCGATCAGTTCATCCGCCGGCTCGCCCAGACCCTGACGCGACCGCTCGCCAGACCCGTTCCGGCCTGAGGCCACACGCTTGATCGACCTGCCCGCCGAGCCGACGCACGAGGAAGACGGGGAACCGGCGCTCCAGGCGCTGCCCGGCCTGCCGAACACGGTCCGGCCGCTCCGCTTCGACGTCCGCCTGCTGCCGCCGGACCTCGCCGATTGGCGCGGCGGCAATACCGGCCTGCCCGGCATCATGCAGTTCCGCTCCGGCACGCCCGGTCCGCATGTCGCGGTCACCGCGCTGATGCACGGCAACGAGATCGCCGGCGCGATCGTGCTCGACGCCCTGCTGCGCGACCGGTTCCGGCCGATCCGCGGCACCCTCACGCTCGGCTTCCTCAATCTCGCCGCCTTCGACCGGTTCGATGCCGCGGAGCCGACCGCGTCGCGCTTCGTCGACGAGGACATGAACCGCGTCTGGGATCCGGCGATCCTCGACGGCAACCGCGAGACCACGGAGCTGGATCGCGCGCGGGCGCTGCGTCCGCTGCTCGATTCGGTGGACATCCTGCTCGACCTGCACTCGATGCTGTGGCCGTCCGAGCCGTTGATCCTGAGCGGCCCGACCGCCAAGGGCCGCCGCCTGGCCGCCACGCTCGGCACCCCGCCGACCGTGGTGGCCGACCATGGCCACCAGAGCGGACCACGCCTGATCGATTATGGCCGGTTCGCTGACCCGGCCGCCGCCCCGGTCGCCTGCCTGGTCGAGGCCGGCCCGCACTGGGAGGCGGAGACGGTCGACACCGCGCGCATCGCCGTCCAGTCGCTGCTCCGCACCACAGGTATGATCGACCACGCGCCGCTGCCCGGCCCGGTGCCGCGCATCCGGTCCGCCAGCGTGACCCAGGTGATCACCGCCACCACCGCCAGCTTCGCCTTCGTGCGCGCCTTCCGCGGCGGCGACGTGATCCGCAAGCGCGGCACGCTGATCGCCCATGATGGCGGCATCGAAATCCGCACCCCGCACGACGACTGCCTGCTGGTGATGCCGAGCCTGCGCCCGAGCCGGGGGCACACCGCCGTCAGACTCGCCCAACTCCTGGACCATTCGTAAACGCGCCCTGGCGGTCATCCGCGGGACACGTTTCCGAACGGTCCAGCGCTGATCTGCGTCGACCATCAGGACCATCCCGCGAATTCTTGCTTCGCAAGGCCGCTCAGGACTCTTTGTCTCTCACGACGCCCCTGCCCGCCCAGACTCCCGCCAGCAACGATCCCGACAGATTGTGCCAGACCGAGAACAACGCCGCCGGCAGCGCCGCGACCGGGCCGATATACGCACGCGCCAGCGCCGCCGCGAGCCCGGAATTCTGCATGCCGACCTCCAGCGCCAGCGTCCGGCACACCGCCTCGTCGAAGCCCAGCAGCCGGCCGCCCCAGTAGCCGCCGAGCAGGCCGATCGCGTTGTGCAGCACCACCGCCAGCAGCAGGGCCGGCCCCACGACCGCCATGCCGGCCTTGGCGCCGGCCACCACCACACCGATGATGAGCAGCACCGCGGCGATCGACACCAGCGGCAGCACCGGTGCCACGCGCCTGACCACGCCGCCGGCCAGCGCGTTCACCGCCACCCCCAGCAGCACCGGCACGGCGACGACTTCGACGATGCTGACCAGCATCGCCCACCCATGCACCGCCACCGCGGCGGACACGTAGAACCGCGTCAGCAGCGGCGTCGCCACCACGCCCACCAGCGTCGACAGCGCCCCGATGCTCACCGAAAGCGCAACGTCCCCGTTCGACAGGAACACCATCAGAGTCGATGCCGTCCCGCTCGCGACGCTGCCTACCAGGATCAGGCCCGCCGCCAGCTCGGGCGGCAGACCCAGCGCCCGCCCGATCGCCCAGGCCGCCGCCGGCATGATCAGGTAATGCAATCCGACCCCGGCCAGCACCGGCGCCGGCCGGCGCGCGATCCTGCGAAAATCCTCGACACCGAGCGTGACCCCCATCGCGAACATCACCACCGCCAGCAGCGGCGTCACCAGCGGCCCCAGCGGCCGGAACCAGCCCGGTTGCGACACGGCGAAGACGGAGATGAGCACGGCCCAGATCGGGAACAGGCGAGTGACGAGGGTCAAGGCCAAGACTTTCGCTATCCAGCCCCCCTCCTGACGCCGGCCGGGCCGCGCGGCAAGAACCCCGCCCAGCCCTGCCTGGCTTGCATCCCAGCCTCCATCGCGGAACAACCCTGCTAGAGCATCGCACGCCCCGAGGAGCCTCGCCCGCCATGTCCCAGTCCGAAGCGGCCAGCCCGACCTCTTTCCTCTGGCGCACCAAGCCGATCGAATCCGACGACGAGGCGGGTGGCCTCAAGCGTGCGCTCGGCCCCTGGGCGCTGATCGCGCTCGGTATCGGCTGCACCATCGGCGCCGGTCTGTTCTCGCTCACCGGCATCGCCGCCTCGGAGAATGCCGGCCCGGCTGTGGTGCTGTCCTACCTGATCGCCGGCATCGGCTGCGGCTTCGCCGGCCTGTGCTACTCCGAGCTGTCCAGCATGATCCCGATCTCGGGCAGCGCCTACACCTACGCCTACACCGCGCTCGGCGAGTTCGTCGCCTGGATCATCGGCTGGGACCTGGTGCTCGAATACGCGGTCGCCGCCGCGGCGGTCGCGGTCAGTTGGTCGAGCTACATGATCAAGCTGCTCGGCCAGTTCGGCATCTCGCTGCCGCCCCGCCTGTGCGCCTCGCCGTATGAGACGGTCCATCTCGCCGGCGGAGGTACCGCGAACGGACTGGTCAATCTTCCTGCCGTGCTGGTGATCGTCTGCGTCTCGCTGCTGCTGATGCGCGGCGTCACCGAATCCGCGCGCGTCAACGCCGTCATCGTCGCGATCAAGATCGCCGTCATTCTCGCCGTGATCGGCTTCGGCATCGGCTACATCAAGACCGCCAACTACGTCCCCTTCATCCCGCCGAACGACGGCACCTTCGGCCATTTCGGCCTCTCCGGCGTCATGCGCGCCGCCGGCACCATCTTCTTCGCCTACGTCGGCTTCGACGCCGTCTCCACCGCCGCCCAGGAAGCGAAGAACCCCGGCCGCGACATGCCGATCGGCATCCTCGGCAGCCTGGCGATCTGCTCGCTCGCCTACATCCTGTTCTCGCTCGTGCTGACCGGCATGCTGAACTACAAGGCGATGCTCAACGACGCCTCCCCGGTCTCGAGCGCGATCGACCAGACGCCGTACGGCTGGCTCAAGCTCGCGGTGAATGTCGGCATCGTGTGCGGCTTCACTTCGGTGCTGCTGGTCCTGCTGCTCGGCCAGTCGCGCGTGTTCTACGCCATGTCGCGCGACGGCCTGCTGCCGCGCTTCTTCTCGCGCGTCCATCCCACCTGGCAGACACCGTGGCGCTCCAACCTGTTCTTCATGGTCCTGGTCGCCGCCATGTCCGCCTTCCTGCCGATCAGCGAGCTCGGCCACATGACCTCGATCGGCACCCTGCTCGCCTTCATCATCGTCTGCATCGGCGTGCTGATCCTGCGTCGCACCAAGCCCGACCAGGCGCGCGGCTTCGTGGTGCCGTTCGGCCCGGTGATCCCGGTGCTGGGCATCCTGAGCTGCGCCGCCATCATGGCCTCGCTCGACGGTCTCACCTGGATCCGGCTCGCGGTCTGGCTGCTGATCGGCCTCGCGGTGTATTTCGGCTACGGGCGTCGCCACAGCCGGGTCCAGACCGGCCGGCCGCCGCGCACCACATGAGGGCGACATGAGCTTCGGCAGCTATCCGACCACCCGACCGCGCCGCAACCGCCAGGACGGCTTCACCCGCCGCCTCGTCGCCGAGCACCGGCTCTCCACCGACGACCTGATCTGGCCGATCTTCTTCACCGAGGGCACGGCGCAGGAGACCGAGGTCGCCTCGATGCCGGGCGTGCGGCGCGTCTCCCTCGACCGGCTTGAGGCGCATGTCGCGCCGGCGGCCAAGCTCGGCATCCCGGCGCTGGCGCTGTTCCCGGTCACGCCGGTCGATCAGCGCGACGCCGAGGGCACGCAATCCGGTAATCCGGACAACCTGATGTGCCGCGCCGCCCGGCTGCTGAAGAGCGCCTTCCCGGACATCGGGCTGATCGGCGACGTGGCGCTCGATCCCTACACCGACCACGGCCATGACGGGCTGCTGCGCGGCGACGTGATCGTCAATGACGAGAGCGTCGCCGTCCTGGTGCGCCAGTCGCTCAACCAGGCCGAGGCCGGCATCGACATCCTGGCGCCGTCGGACATGATGGACGGCAGGATCGGCGCAATCCGCCAGGCGCTCGATGCGCATGGCCATGCCGACGTCCGGCTGATGAGCTACGCGGCGAAATACGCCAGCGCCTTCTACGGCCCGTTCCGCGATGCGCTCGGCTCCGGCGGCTTCCTGAAGGGCGACAAGAAAACCTACCAGATGGACCCCGCCAACAGCGACGAGGCGCTGCGCGAGGTCGCGCTCGACCTGGCCGAGGGCGCCGACATGGTGATGGTCAAGCCCGGCATGCCCTATCTCGACATCATCCGCCGCGTCCGCGAGCGCTTCGCCGTCCCGACCTTCGCCTACCAGGTGTCCGGCGAATACGCGATGATCATGGCCGCCGCCAACAACGGCTGGATCGACCGCGACCGGGCGATGATGGAGAGCCTGCTCGCCTTCAAGCGGGCCGGCTGCGACGGCATCCTGACCTACTTCGCCCTCGACGCCGCCAGGCAGCTACAGGCGCGCTGACGTTGCGCGCCGTCCGCAAGGTCGGCATGCGGATCATCCTGCTGGCGCTGCTCGCGATCGGGCTGCTGCTGGCGGCGATCCTGGCCTGCCTGATCGCCACGCTGCCGCCATCCGGCCGCACCCTGCATCTCGCCGGGCTGCATCGCCCGGTCACGGTGCTGTTCGACGACAAAGGCGTGCCGCGGATCCAGGCCGGCGACCTGCAGGATGCCGCCGTCGCCACCGGCTACGTGCATGCACGCGACCGGATGATGCAGATGGAGCTGATGCGGCGGCTTGGTTCCGGCCGCGTCTCAGAGCTCGCCGGACCCGCCGGCCTGGCCACCGACCGCATGATGCGCACGCTCGGCCTGCGCCATCTCGCGGAGGCCAGCTACGCGACCCTGCCGCCGGATACGCGCGCGCTGCTCGACGCCTATGTCCGCGGCGTCAACCTGGCGATCGCCGATCGCGGCCGCTTCATCGCCCCCGAATTCCTGCTGTTCGGCCCGCCGGCCCCCTGGACCGCTCCGGACAGCCTGCTCTGGGGCCGGCTGATGGGGCTGAGCCTGTCCGGGAACTGGCGCACCGAACTCGACCGGCTCGCCGCGTCGGGCAAGGTCGATCCCGCACGCCTGCTGCAGGCGTTTCCCACCCATGCCGACACCCCGCCGCCGGACCAGGCCGCGCTGCCAGGCCTGGCAGCGCGCATCGCCGCCGCCCTGCCGCGCTTCCCGGCGCCGTTCACCCAGCCGGACGAAGCCTCGGACGAATGGGCGGTCGACGGACGCCACAGCGCCACCGGCGCGCCGCTGCTGGCCGGCGACCCGCATCTCGCCTTCGGGTTTCCGGCGCTCTGGTATCTGCTGCGCATCGACGTCCCCGGCCTGTCGCTCACCGGCGCGACGGCGCCGGGCGTGCCGTTCCTGGTGATCGGACAGAACGGCCATGTCGCCTGGACCTTCACCAGCAATTCCGCCGACACCCAGGACCTGTTCGTCGAGACCGTGCTGCCGGACGGGCGCTATGCCAGCCCCGATGGTCCCGTCGCCTTCGAGACCCGCACCGAGACCATCCATGTGCGAGGCGCGCCGGACGTGACGCTCGCCATCCGCACGTCGCGGCACGGCCCGGTGATCAGCGACGCGCTGCCTGGCGCCGGGACCGGACCGGTGCTCGCCCTCTCGGCGGAGAATCTCCGTCCGGACGACGCCGCCCCCGGCCTCGCCGCGCTCGATCGCGCCACCGATCTCGCACAGGCCGGCCTGGCCGCGCCGCTGATCTCGAGCCCGGTGCAGAACCTGCTGGTGGCCGACCGCACCGGCATCGCGCAATACACCACCGGCCACGTCCCGGTGCGAAGGTCCGGCGACGGCAGCTTTCCGGCCGACGGCGCATCCGGCGCCTCGGACTGGATCGGCGAGGCCAGCGGCGCCGCCCTGCCGCACATCGTCGCCCCGGCCAGCGGCCAGATCCTGAACGGCAACGAACGCACCGCGCCGCCGGACTTCCCGGTGTTCCTCGGCCGCGACTGGCCGGCACCCTGGCGCGCCGCGAGGATCCGCGCCCTGCTCGCAGCGAGCCGGACCCAGACGCTCGACCGCTTCGGCCAGATGCAGAACGACGTCACCAGCGCCTATGCCGCCCATCTGCTGCCGCTGCTGCTCGCCCGCGCGCCGCGCCCGACCGGCGCCGCCGCCACGGCGCTCGCCACCCTGCGGGGCTGGCACGGCGCGATGGACAAGGCGCTGCCGCAGCCGCTGATCTTCAACGCGTGGGTGCAGCGCTTCGTCGTCGACGCCGAGGATCGCGATCCCGGCGCGCGCGCCGACAGCGGCTGGGAGGAGATGGCCGACCTGCTGCTCTCGCCCGAAGGCGCCGCGCGGTGCGGCGGCGACTGCGCGCCTCTGCTCGCCAGGGCGCTCGACGAGTCGGTGGCAGCGCTCGCGCGGCTCCAGGGCGACGACCCCGCGCGCTGGAGATGGGGCGCCGCGCATGTCGCCGTGTTCGACAATCCGCTGCTGCGGGCGGTGCCACTGGTCGGCCGGCTGGCCCGGGACCAGATCGCCATCGGCGGCGACGACACCACCCTGCTGCGCGGCGGCAATGGCACTCCGGGAGATTTCGAATCCAGGCACGGCGCGGCCTATCGCGGCCTCTACGATCTCGCCGACCCCGACCGGAGCCGGTTCGTCGTCACCCCCGGACAGTCCGGCAACTGGCTCTCGCCGGCCGCATGGAATTTAATGCACGATTGGGCGTGGGGCTCTAGCATGACGATCGGTCGCGCGCCCGACGCCGTGGCCGCGACTCTCTCCCTTTTGCCCTAGACTGATTGCGCCGACATCACGGCGGACCATCGACCAGGAGACCGGATCCGGACTGCATGACCTACAATCCGCCCAAACGGCCGCAATTCTTCTACACCACGGCGCCGCTCCCGTGCCCCTACGTGGCAGGCCGGATCGAGCGCAAGGTGGTGACCGAGATCAGCGGTCCCGAAGCCGAGTCGCTCCACGACAGGCTGTCGCGGGCCGGATTCCGGCGCAGCCACAACATCGCCTACGCGCCGGTCTGCCCGGCCTGCAACGCCTGCGTACCGATCCGCATTCCGGTCGCCCGCTTCCAGCCCGGCCGCACCCTGCGACGCATCCGCACCCGCAACGCCCTGGTCGAAGGGTTCGAAGTGCCCGCCCGCGCCACCGCCGAGCAATATGCGCTGTTCAAGCGCTATCAGCAGGCGCGTCATGGCGAAGGCGACATGGCGGCGATGAGCTTCTACGACTACCGGGCGATGATCGAGGACACGCCGATCGAGACCGTGCTGGTCGAATTCCGCGACCCGGAGGATGAGCTGGTGGGCGTCTGCCTGACCGACCGGCTCGGCGACGGGCTGTCCGCCGTCTACAGTTTCTTCGCACCCGAACATGCCGACCGTTCGCTCGGCAGCTTCGCGATCCTGTGGCTGATCGACCGCTGCCTCGCATTGGGCCTGCCGCACGTCTATCTCGGCTATTGGGTCGCCGACAGCCGCAAGATGGCCTACAAGGCGCGCTTCCGTCCGAGCGAGATCCTGTCCCAGGGCGCCTGGCGCGAGCTGCCTCCAGACTGACCTATTCGTCCAGATACCGCCCGGTCACCGCGCCATCCAGGCGGCGCAGCCTGGCCCCTCGCACGATGTCCGGATTCATCAGCCGGGCATTGACTCCCATCCGGTCGACAGATCCGTCCACCGCCGACCAGTGCGTCACGCAGCCGCAGGCGCGGCAGCGATGGAACCGGATCGCTCGGTCATCCCAAAGATACAGATCGGTCTCGCCCGCCCGCGCGAACCTCACCTGTCGTGGCCGGTAATAGGCCCACAGCACGCCGTAGCGCCGGCAGATCGAGCAGTTGCAGTCGGTGATCTCGACCGGTGCCGCGTCGATTTCCAGAACGAACGCGCCGCAATGGCACGAGGCCCGGATCATCCCGCTATCCCTGCGGCAGCCAGCGCGGCGCCAGCTTGCCCGCCTCGCCCCGCGACCCGGTGAACGACAGCAAGTCCGACGCCGGGCGCGGCTTCGCACCCTCCTGCCACACCAGCCCGGACGCGGACTCGAACACCCGCACCGCCTTAAGCCCGCCCTCTTTGTAGCGCTGCAGCGTGGTGCCAGTGCCGCGCGCCAGCACTGCGACCTGCTCCAGCGGAAACACCAGCAGCTTGCGGTTCTCGCCCAGCACCGCCACCCGGTCGCCGATCGCCGGCACGCAGCCGACCGCCCGCTCGCCCGGCTTCAGGTTCAGCACCTGCCGCCCTGTGCGCTTTTCCGACGCCAGGTCCGCAGCCTCGATCGCCAGGCCACGCCCGTTCGAGCCGGCGACCAGGAAGCGACCGCTCTCCGGCAGCCTGAACAGGGCGATGATCTGTCCCTCGTCGGCCAGCTCGACCATCAGCCGGATCGGCTGGCCGTCGCCGCGTCCGCGCGGCAGCTCGCCGGCCTTCAGCGTGAAGGCGCGGCCATCGCTGGCGAACAGGCAGAGCCGGTCCGCGGTGCTGCATTCGATCACGCCGAGATCGCCGCGCAGACCGTCGCCTTCCTTGAATTTCTGCGCCGCCGGGTCGAGCTGGTGGCCGCGCAGCGCCTTGATCCAGCCCTTCTGCGACAGGATGACCGAGATCGGCTCGCGCTCGATCGCGGCGATCGCGGCGATGTCGATCGGCCTGGGCGGCTCGGCCAGCGTGCTCCGGCGACGCCCCAGCGGTCCGTCGCCGAACTGCTTCGCGAGCTTGTCGAGTTCCTTGCCGATCCGCTTCCAGCGCAGCGTCTCGCTGCCGAGCAGCGCGTCCAGCGAACTGCGCTCCTCGGCCAGCGTCGCATGCTCCTTGCGGATCTCCATCTCCTCCAGGCGGCGGAGCGAGCGGAGCCGCATATTCAGCACCGAGTCCGCCTGCAGCTCGGTGAGCGAGAAGGTCCGCATCAGCGCCGGCTTCGGCTCGTCCTCCTCGCGAACGATCCTGATCACCTCGTCGAGATTCAGATAGACCGCCAGGAAGCCGTCCAGGATCTCGAGCCGCTTGAGCACCGCCGCCAGACGGTGCGCGCTGCGTCGCCGCAGCACCTCGTGGCGATGATCCAGCCACTCCAGCAACACCTCGCGCAGACCCATCACCCGCGGCACGCGATCCGCGCCGAGAACGTTCATGTTCAGCCCGTAGCGCGTCTCGAGCTGGGTCGCGCGGAACAGCGTCTCCATCAGCACTTCCGGCTCGACGCCCCTGCTCTTCGGCTCCAGCACCAGGCGGATATCTGTCGCGCTCTCGTCGCGTATGTCGCCCAGCAGCGGCAGCTTCTTGAGCTCCATCAGCTCGGCGATCTGCTCGATCAGGCGGGATTTCTGCACCTGGTAGGGGATCTCGGTGACGACGATCTGCCAGGTGCCGAACCGCCCCTCCTCGCGCGTCCAGCGCGCCCTGATCCGGAACCCGCCGCGACCGGTCTCGTAGGCGGCACGGATCGCCGCTCCGTCCTCGACGATCATGCCGCCGGTCGGGAAGTCCGGCCCCGGCATCACCGCCAGGAGCGAGTCGAGGTCGGTGTCGCGCTTCTTCACCAGCAGCGATGCCGCCGCGCAGACCTCGCCGGCATTGTGCGGCGGAATGCTGGTGGCCATGCCGACCGCGATCCCCGCCGCGCCGTTGGCGAGCAGGTTGGGGAAGTTCGCCGGCAACACCACCGGCTCGCTTTCCTCGCCGTCGTAGGTCGGGCGGAAATCGACCGCATCGTCCTCGATGCCGTCCAGCAACGCCTTGGCGACCTCGGTGAGCCGCGCCTCGGTGTAGCGCATGGCGGCGGCGTTATCGCCGTCGATCGAGCCGAAATTGCCCTGCCCCTCGACCAGCGGATAGCGAACCGCGAATTCCTGGGCGAGCCTGACCAGCGCCTCGTAGACCGACGCGTCGCCATGCGGGTGATACTTGCCGATCACGTCGCCGACCACGCGCGCGCATTTCTTGAAGCCCGCGGTCGGATCGAGCTTGAGCTGCTGCATCGCGTAGATCAGCCGTCGATGTACCGGCTTGAGCCCGTCGCGCACGTCCGGCAGCGACCGCGACATGATGGTCGACATCGCGTAGGCGAGGTAACGCTCGCTCAGCGCCTCGCTCAGGCTGGTCGGCTCGATATGGCCCGTCACGTCATCCGGCATCCACCCACTCCCCCGAGCCTGTCCGACCAGACTCCCGCCACGGCGCCCGCTCAAGTGCCCGCTCCGGCGAGAGGAACAAACAGAGAAGACGGGCCTTGTCCAGTGCCTGGCGACCTGCGACGGTCGCGACTGATCCCGGGCTCCGTCCCGCTCGCCGACAGGAGCCGATCATGCCAGATTCGACCGTTCCTGCGTCGGGCGGCGTCCGCTTTCCGTCCCCGCGCGCCACCCGCATGCGGGTGCTCGCCCTCACGCTGCTGATGGTCGCCGGCACCGTCAACTATCTCGATCGTTCGGCGCTCTCGATCGGCAATTCGAGCATCCGCGCCGACCTCCATCTCAGCGACTCGGAAATGGGCCTGCTGCTGTCGGCGTTCGCGGTCGCCTACGGGCTGGCGCAGCTTCCGGTCGGCATCCTGATCGACCGCTACGGGCCGCGCCGGCTGATGGCGTTCGGCCTTGTGCTGTGGTCGGGCGCGCAGATCGCCGCCGGCTTCGTCGGCGGACTCGGACAGTTCGTCGCGGCGCGGGCGGCACTCGGCATCGGCGAATCGCCGATGTATCTCGCCGGCACCAAGGTGTGCTCGAACTGGTTCCAGGCCTCGGCCCGCGCGTTCCCGATCGGACTGTTCAACGCATCCTCTGCCCTGGGGCCGGCGATCGCGCCGCTGATCCTGACCTGGCTGCTGCTCGGCTATGGCTGGCGGCCGATGTTCGTCATCATCGGCGTGGCCGGACTGGCGATCGCCGTGCTCTGGTCCCTGTTCTATCGCGATCCCGCCGAGCACGGCATCTCCCCGGCGGAACGGAGCTGGATCAACGCCGAGGACGAAGCCGAGGATCACGCCGCCGCCCCGGCCGGCTGGACCAGCCTGCTGCGCGACCGCACCGCCTGGGGCATGGCGCTTGGCTTCGTCGGCGTCATCTATCTGACCTGGCTCTACGGCGCCTGGCTGCCGGACTATCTGCATCGCGCCCGCCATCTCAGCCTGGCGCAATCGGGTCTCTGGACCGCCGTGCCGCAGGCTTGCGGCTTCCTCGGCGCCCTGCTCGGCGGCCTCGCCTCCCGTTCGCTGTCGCGCGCCGGCGTCGCGCCAGTGGCGAGCTGCCGGCTGCCGCTGGTGATCGCCATGCTCGTCACCGCCGCCTGCACCGCCGGCGCGGTCCTGGTCGACAGCACCATCGCGGCGATCCTGCTGGTCAGCGTGGCGCTGTTCGCCGGCAGCCTGGCTTCGTCGTGCGGATGGGCGATGGCCGCGGTCGCCACCACCCAGGACAAGGTCGCCACCCTGGAAGCGTTCCAGAATGTCGGCGGCTCGATCGGCGCCGCGATCGCGCCGGCCCTGACCGGATGGATCGTTCAGCTCACCGGCTCGTTCACACCCGCATTGCTGCTGGCGGCTGGGATCGCCGTGCTGACGGCGGCGATCTACCAGTTCGGCACGCGGGACCGGCCGCGCGCGCGACAGACGGAGATGCAGCCATGAAGATCGGATTTGTCGGACTGGGCGCTATGGGCGAAGGCATGGCGCGACGGCTGCTCGAGGCCGGGCACACGCTCGCCGTGCATAACCGCACCACATCGCGTGCCGAGCCTCTCGTCGCCATCGGCGCCCGCCTGGCGGACAGCCCGGCCGACGCCTGCCGCGATTGCGACCTCGTTATCAGCATGCTTAGCGACGACGCCGCGGTGGAAGCCGTCACCCTGGGGACCGACGGAATCGCGGCCGGGCTGCCGACCGGCGCCATCCATGTCTCGTGCAGCACCATCTCCGTGGCCCTGTCGCGCCGCCTGGCCGAGGCGCATGCCACGAACGGCCAGGCCTATCTCGCCGCGACCGTACTCGGCCGCCCGCCCGCCGCCGCCAGCGGCACCCTGTTCATCGTCGCCGCCGGCGCCCGGGCGGAGATCGATCGGGCAATGCCGGTGTTCGATACGCTCGGTCAACGCACCTATGTGCTGGGCGACGACCCGGCGCGTTCCAACCTGCTGAAACTGAGTCTGAATTTCCTCATCTTCTCGACCATCGAGCAGATGGCGGAAGTGTTCGCCCTGAACGACAAGGGCGGCACCTCGCCCGAGACCGTGCTCGACATCCTCACCAGCAGCTTCTTCACCGCCCCGGTGCACAAGAACTATGGCAGGTTGATCGTCGAACGTGCCTTCGATTCGCCCGGCGCGCCGATGACGCTGGCCGCCAAGGATACCAGGCTGCTGCTCGAGGCCGGCGAGGCGCTCGGCGTGCCGATGCCGATGGGATCGCTGGTGCGCGACCGTCTGATCGCCAGCATCGGCCGCGGCGAGCAGGATCTCGATTTCGCCGGACTGTCGCGCCGGGCCCGCGAGGATGCCGGGCTGCCGAACGACTGAGACCTCCGCTTGAACAGAAAAAGGGCTGCGCGGCGAACCGCGCAGCCCCTGAAATGTCCGGTTGTCCTGCTTCGATCAGAACAGCTGGATGTGGCTCTTGAAGCCGATCACGGCCGCGTTGCTCAGATTGGCCTGCGCGTTCGGACGGATGAAATACTGGAAGTCCGGCGCGAAGGTGACGCCACGGAACACGTGGATCTGGTAGTTCACTTCGAAGTTGTAGGTGTGGCTCTGCACCCCGGGGGTCGACGAGTCGTAGAACTGGCCGGTTCCGGTGATCGGCAGGCCGAGTTCCTGCTGCAGCGCCTCCGTCTTCGACACCTGATCGGACACTTCGAGATAGCTGAACGCCGCCGAAATCCCGTCCTGCGGACGCGCCTTCCAGAAGCCGTGATCGATCAGGCCGACCTCGCCCTGGCTGGTGCGGGTCGAGGTGTTGTCATCGTTATGATAGAAGCCGGCGAACGCGATCAGGCCGTTGGTCGCACCCGGACCGTGACGCAGCACCATCTGGTCGACCAGGGCGTACTCCGCGGTCTGGCCCTTGCGGACCTTGGGCGGGAGCCCGCTCAGGACGAACGGCGCGCCGTTGGCGTCCAGATAGTTATCGTTGTGGTTGTTGTTGTCGTAGATGAAGCCGACCGAGTAGTGGCCGGGCAGCTTGTCCGGACCGAAGAACGGCTCGAAGCCGGCCTGCACCGGAATGCTCTCGCCGCTGATATGCGAAGAATTGAACTTGAAGCCCGACCTAAACCCGTTGTTGCTGTAGATGTTGTCCTCGGTGAAGAACATGCCGGCCTGGACGTAGGTCAATGCCGTCGGGCGGACGCGGAGACGGAAGGCCCAGTTCGCGTCGGGATACGACGAGACCGCGAAATTGTCGGACGACGCCTTTGGGTTACCGCAGAAGGCGTTGTTCATGAAGTTGCAGTAGAGCGGCGAAGAGGCGAAGTCGTTCAGGACCGGCATGCGGCCGAAGGCGAAATCGACCCGGCCGTGCGCCAGGGTCTCCTCGCCATACACGTCGACCAGATGGATCGCCACGTTGCCGCCGGCGCCGTAGATTTCCTGCGACGGGTCGAGGTTGTCGCCGAAGATGCGGCTGGCGGGGATGCCGTAACGGCCGACCATGATCGAGTGGGTCGAGAAACCGCGCACGCCGGCCAGCTTCTCCCAGTCGATGTCGGTCTCGAGGCCATACTGGCCGGCATTGGTCGACCCGGTATGGTCACCGGACACGATCCCGGCGAACTCGTCTACGTTATCGAGGCCGACATAGATGCCCATGTTGCGCAGCGTCGCGCGGTAGCCGCCGAAATCGGGCAGCAGCGCCTCGTTGACCGGCAGCGGCGGCACGCTGCTGCCTTCGAACACGGTGCCCGACGGCGGGGTCGCGACCCGGAGGCTGGGCTGGAGCCCGGTCTGGGCCATGACGGGCACGAACGCGGTCGAGCCGAGCAGCCCGCTCAGCGCGATCGTCGCGACGGCGACGGCACGTCCGCTGAACACCGCGCGGGCGCCGACCTTCGTTTCGTTGATTGTCATCGTTTCCTCTTGTTCAGTCGTCTTGTTTTTGTCGGACTTTTCGTCGGCCGATGGGGCGGATAATAGAACGACCGTTCCGAAGCGCCAGTTCGGAAGCGCACCTAATCCACCCTGCCGCCCGGGAAATGTCCCACCTGTTGCAAGGAGGTCGCACTCTCGGTGCCGGCCGGCGGTCCGGTGCGGCGCCTCCCTGTCAAGTTGACGCCGGATGGGCACAGTGGGAGGGTCTGCGCCAAGCTGGCCAACCGTGTCATCAAGACCGGAGCCGCAATGAACGTGGTTCCGGGAGGACCAGACAATGTCCATGAAATCAGCCAGACGATCCCGCTTCCTCCGCACCGCTCTCGGCACGACCATTCTCGCCTGCTCCGTGGCAGGCACCTCGTCCGCGATGGCCGATGCCACCATCACCATCGCCACCGTGAATAACGGCGACATGGTCGTCATGCAGAAGCTCTCCTCGGAGTTCGAGAAGCAGCATCCCGATATTCATCTGCGCTGGGTCGTGCTGGAGGAAAACGTTCTGCGGCAGCGCGTGACTACCGACATCGCCACCAAGGCCGGCCAGTTCGACATCATGACCATCGGCAACTACGAGGTGCCGATTTGGGCCAAGCAGAAATGGCTGGTGCCGATGGACAACCTGCCCGCCAACTACGACGTGAACGATCTGTTAAAGCCGGTCGCCCAGGGCCTGACCTACGAAGGAAAGCTGTACGGACTCCCGTTCTACGCCGAAAGCGCGATGACCTATTATCGCACCGACCTGTTCAAGAAGGCCGGCCTGACCATGCCGGCCAGCCCCGACTACGACTCGATCCGCGGCATGGCCGACAAGCTGACGGACAAGGCCGGCCAGACCTACGGCATGTGTCTTCGCGGCAAGCCCGGCTGGGGCGAGAACATGGCCTACGTCACCACCCTGGTGGACGCGATGGGCGGCCAGTGGTTCGACATGGCCTGGAAGCCGACCATCAACACCCCGGCCTGGAACAAGGCGATCACCTATTACTCGGACATTCTGAAGGCCGACGGCCCGCCCGGAATCTCCTCCAACGGCTTCAACGAGACCCTGGCCCTGTTCTCCAGCGGCCATTGCGCGATGTGGATCGATTCCACCGTCGCCGCCGGGCTGCTCTACGACAAGAAGCAGAGCCAGGTCTCGGACGAGGTCGGCTTCGCGCCGATGCCGACCGGCACCTTCAAAGGCGGCCCGACCTGGCTGTGGAGCTGGAACCTGGCGATCCCGGTCTCGTCCAAGCAGCAGGAAGCCGCCAAGACCTTCGTCACCTGGGCGACATCCAAGGAATACATCGCGCTGGTCGCCCGCAATAACGGCTGGGTGGCGATCCCGCCCGGCACCCGCCAGAGCACCTACGACAATCCCGAATACAAGAAGGTCGCGCCGTTCGCAGGCTTCGTCCTCGCCGCCATCAACTCCGCCAACCCTGACGGACAGACCGCCAACCCGCGCCCCTACACCGGCGGCCAGTTCGTCGCGATCCCCGAGTTCCAGGGCATCGGCACCCAGGTCGGCCAGACCATCGCCGGGGTGCTGACCGGGCAGAGCTCGGTCGCCCAGGCGCTCGCCGCCGCGCAATCCGCAACCGCGCGGACCATGCGCCAGGCCGGCTACCCGAAGAAGTAGTCCGGAGAGGAGGCGAACGCGATGTCGGCAAGTCTGACCGGTCCGGCGCCGGGGCACGATGCGAAGGCCGCGCCGGCCGCCAGACCGGTCGCGCGCAGCCTGCTGGTGATGCCGTCGGTGCTTGTGCTGCTGGCGTGGATGATCGTCCCGCTGGCCATGACGCTGTGGTTCTCGGTCAGGCAGTACAACCTGCTCGATCCGAGCATCCACGGCTTCGCCGGCATCGACAACTACACCTACCTCGTCACCGATCCCGATTTCTGGGCATCGCTGGAGAACACGCTGATCCTGCTGGTGGCGGTGCTGGTGATCACCGTATGCCTCGGCACGCTGCTGGCGGTGCTGTTCAACCAGCCCTTTCCAGGACGAAACGTCGCCAGGGTACTGGCGATCTCGCCCTTCTTCGTCATGCCGACGGTGGCGGCGCTGATCTGGAAGAACCTGCTGATGCACCCGATCTACGGAGTGCTGGGCGTGGTCGCCCACGCCTTCGGCGTACCGCCGGTCGACTGGTTCGCGCACTACCCGCTATTCTCCGTCATCGCCATCGTCTCCTGGGAGTGGCTGCCCTTCGCGCTGCTCATTCTGCTCACCGCGGTCCAGTCGCTCGACACCGACCAGCTCGAGGCGGCCCGCATGGACGGCGCCGGATCGATCGCCCAGTTCTTCTTCATCACGCTGCCGCATCTCTCCCGGGCGATCAGCGTGGTGATCATGATCGAGACGATCTTCCTGCTCAGCGTATTTGCGGAAATCTTCGTCACGACCGCCGGCGGTCCGGGCAACGCCACCACCAATCTCGCCTTCCTGATCTATTCCCGCGCCCTTCTGCAGTTCGATGTCGGCGGCGCGTCGGCCGGCGGCATGGTGGCGATCCTGCTCGCCAACATCGTCGCCTTCTTCCTCGTGCGCACCGTTGCCCGCCGGCTGGAGACCTGACGATGACCGATAGCCTGACCAAGCGGCTGGTCATCGCCATCCTCGGCTGGACGGTGGCGCTGCTCCTGTTCTTTCCGATCTTCTGGATGGTGCTGACCAGCTTCAAGAGCGAGACCGACGCCATCACCGCGCGGCTGGCGTTCGCGCCGACCCTGGCCGCCTACGGCGAGGTGTTCGCCCGCGCCAACTATCTCGCCTTCGCGCTGAACAGCGTCGTCATCTCGGTCGGCGGCTCGGTGCTGGCGCTGGCGTTCGCGATCCCCGCCGCCTACTCCATGGCCTTCCATCCGACGCAGCGCACGCGCGGCACGCTGCTCTGGATGCTCTCGACCAAGATGCTGCCGCCGGTCGGCGTCCTGGTGCCGATCTACCTGCTGTTCCGCACCACCCACCTGCTCGACACAAGAACCGGCCTGATCCTGATCTACGCCCTCATGAACCTGCCGATCGTGGTCTGGATGCTGTTCACCTTCTACAAGGAGGTGCCGCACGAGATCCTGGAGGCCGGCCGCATGGACGGCGCCAACACCTGGGCCGAGGTCTGGCATCTGCTGATGCCGCTCACCCTGCCCGGCGTCGCCTCCACCGGGCTGCTCTCCCTGATCCTGTGCTGGAACGAGGCGTTCTGGAGCCTCAACCTCACCTCGTCGAGCGCCGCGCCGCTCACCACCTTCATCGCCTCGTTCTCGTCGCCCGAAGGCCTGTTCTTCGCCAAGCTCTCCGCCGCCTCGACGATGGCCGTGGCCCCGATCCTGATCTTCGGCTGGTTCAGCCAGAAGCAGCTCGTCCAGGGCCTGACCTTCGGCGCCGTAAAGTAGGACCGTCCCATGGCCACTCTCACGCTCCGCAACATCAAGAAAGCCTACGGCGCCGCCGAGGTGATCAAGGGCATCGATCTCGACATCGAGGACCGCGAGTTCGTCGTGTTCGTCGGCCCGTCGGGCTGCGGCAAATCCACCCTGCTGCGCATGATCGCCGGCCTCGAGCCCATCACCTCCGGCGACCTGTCGATCGACGGCAAGCGCGTCAACGAGGTCGGACCCGCCGATCGCGGCCTGGCCATGGTGTTCCAGTCCTACGCGCTCTATCCGCACATGACGGTGGCGCAGAACATGGGCTTCGCGCTGCGCCTGGCGAAGGTTCCCAAGGCGGAACGTGACGCCAAGGTGGCCGAGGCGGCCCGCATCCTGCAGCTCGGTCCCTACCTCGAACGCCGCCCGAAGGACCTGTCCGGCGGCCAGCGCCAGCGCGTCGCGATCGGACGCGCGATCGTCCGCGCGCCCAAGGTGTTCCTGTTCGACGAGCCGCTCTCCAACCTGGATGCGGCGCTGCGCGGCCAGACCAGGATCGAGATCGCCAAGCTGCACGAGGAGCTGGCGGTGACGATGATCTACGTCACCCACGACCAGATCGAGGCGATGACGCTGGCCGACAAGATCGTCGTGCTGCAGGCCGGCCGCATCGAACAGGTCGGCTCGCCGCTGGAGCTGTACCACCACCCCGCCAACATCTTCGTCGCCGGCTTCATCGGCTCGCCGAGGATGAACATGCTGCCGGTCGCCGTCGACGGCGTGTCGGCCGCGGGCGTCTCGGTGCGGCTGCCGTCGGGGGTGGCACTCACCATCCCCTGCAGCGGCGCCGGCCTGTCCGCCGGCAGCGCGCTCACGCTGGGGATCCGGCCGGAGGCGCTCCGTCCGGACGAGAACGGCCCGATCGCCGGCACCGTCAAGCTCGTCGAACGCCTCGGCGGCCTCACCCTGCTGCATGTCGAGACCGAGGGCATCGAGGACATGATCGTGCAGCTCGAAGGCCTGTCGCTGGTCGACCTGCACCAGCAGGTGCGATTCTCCGCCGACGGCGCCGCGCTGCATCTGTTCGACCAGGCCGGCCAGGCGCTGCCGGCGCTGGCCCGTCACAGCCTGGTCGCCTGAGCCCGATGTTCCTGGGACTCGATTACGGCACCTCCGCCGTCAAGGCCCTGCTGGTCGACGGCACGCAGCGGATCGTCGGCACGGCATCGGAGCGGCTCTCCGTCAGTCGCCCGGCGCCCGGCCAGAGCGAGCAGGACCCGGAAGCCTGGTGGCAGGCGACCCTCGATGCGATGGACGCGCTGGCGCGGGCCCATCCCAAGGAGCTGGCGGCGGTCAGCGGGATCGGCCTGTCCGGGCAGATGCACGGCGCGGTGCTGCTCGACGCCGCCGGGAAGGTCCTGCGGCCGGCGATCCTGTGGAACGACGTCCGGTCGGTGGCCGAATGCGCCGCCTTCGAGGCGGCGTTCCCGGAATCCCGCCAGATCACTGGCAATATCGCCATGCCGGGCTTCACCGCGCCGAAGCTGCTCTGGGTCCGCGCGCACGAGCCGCGGATCTTCGCCGCCATCCGCACGGTGCTGCTGCCGAAGGCCTGGATCCGCTACCGGCTCACCGGCGAGCTGGTCGAGGAGATGTCCGACGCGTCCGGCACCCTCTGGCTCGATGTCGGCGCGCGCGACTGGTCGGACGCGGCACTGGCGGCGACCGGCCTCGATCGCGGCGCGATGCCGCGCCTGGTCGAAGGCAGCGCCCCGTCCGGCACCTTGACCCAGGCGCTGGCCAATCGCTGGGGCATGGCGGCGGCGCCGGTCGTCGCCGGCGGCGCCGGCGATAACGCCGCCGGCGCGATCGGCCTCTCGGCGATCCGCCCCAACGACGCCTTCGTCTCGCTCGGCACCTCCGGCGTGCTGTTCGCCAGCACCGACCGGTTTAGGCCCTACCCCGGCGCCGCGGTGCATGCCTTCTGCCACGCGATCCCTGGAACCTGGCACCAGATGGGCGTCACCCTGTCGGCCGCCGCCTCGCTCGCCTGGTGGGCCGGCATCACCGACAGGGACGAGGCCGCCCTGCTCGAAGAGGTCGGGTTGCCAGCCGCACCGGCCAAGGCGCTGTTCCTGCCCTATCTCGGCGGCGAACGGACCCCGCACAATGACGGCGCGCTGCGCGGCGCCTTCGCCGGCCTGTCCTACGACACCGACCGCGCGTCGCTAACCCAGGCGGTGCTGGAAGGCGTCGCCTTCTCGATGCGCGACTGCCTGGACGCGCTGACGCAGTCCGGAACCAGGGTCGAGATCGCCGACGTGATCGGCGGCGGCTCGCGCTCGCGCACCTGGATAGCCATCATCGCCGCGGCACTGAACATCCCGCTGCGACGCCTGGAAGCAGGCGAAACCGGCGGTGCGTTCGGCGCCGCCCGGCTCGCCCGCATGGCGGTCACCGGCGAATCCCCGGAAACCGTCTGCACCCCACCGGCCCGCGCCGAGACGATCGACCCCGATCCCGCCCTGGCAGAGCTCTATGCGCGCCGGATCGACCGCTACCGCGCGCTGCACGCGCAGGGTGGCGACGCGCTGCACGCTCTGTGAGCCAGGACGACGTCACCATCCGCATCGCGCGGGACGACGAGATCTGGCCGCCAGGCGAGGCGCCAGGACATGTCGGCACCAAAGGCGGTACGCTGCAGGGCCGGGAACAAGGCTGGGTGGCGGAACAGCACGGCGCCGTCATCGGCACCATCGCGCTGACCGACGAGACGGCGGGCATCGCCTGCCTCCACCGCCTTCACGTCGCAGCCGACCACCGACGGCGGGGAATCGGCCAGACCCTGATCGAGACCTGCCTGCGCTTCGCCCGCAAGTCGGGCTATCACGTGGTGATGCTGGCGCAGGAGCCGGAGCAGCCCGAAGCGAGCCGTCTGGTCCGGCGCAACGGCTTCCTGCATCTCGCCGAGGGCACACCGGACGCGACCTGGATGCTGACGCTGCGGATGGCGGAAGGATGAGCCCGATCTAACCGTGCGCCGGATCGTCGGGAAGCGCGGCCACCATGTCGCACAATCGTCCGCGCGCGGCCGGAGCCGGGCGATGGCGCGCTCCGAACACGTCGCGTTCGAGGAAGTGGCCGGTCAGCCGTAGCCCGTCGCGCCAGTCTTGGCGCGTGCCAGATTCCGTCTCGTCCAGGAACAGGGCCGGCAGTCGCAACAGGCGTTCGCGCCACTGTCCGGCGCCTTCGTCCGAGACGGCGCGCCCGGTCCTGGGCGAGACGCGGCTCAGCGCGTCGGTCCGCCCGGTGACGGCGCACGCGCCGAGATCCATCCCGTAGCCGAGATCGGTCAGCAGCATCGCCTCCCAGCGCAGGTAGGCGGCCGGGCCGGACCGCAGCGCCGTATCGGGATCGAGGCTCAACAGGGTCAGCAACTGCACCAGACGGTGGAACACCGCGCCATGCGGCTCGCGTTCGGGAAGCGCATCGTCGGCCAGCGCGCAGGCGGCGCTCAGCAGCGCCAGCGGCAGCGGGAACGTCATCAGCCGCGCGGCGGACGGATGCACCAGCTCCGCCTTCAGGGTGCCGAGCTGTTCCGGCAGGCGTGCCGACCACTGCGCCGTGACAAGGTTGCCGGCCTGCCAGGTGGCGATGTTGGCGCGCGCGCCGCCACCGCGCACCAGCCCGCGAAACGCGCCATGCTGCTCGGTCAGCACATGCGCCACCGCGCCGCCCTCGCCATAGGACGACGCGGACAGCACGATCGCCGGAGCCTCCCATTCCATCGGCGGCGCGGCCGCGTCTCAGAATGGCATCGGCCGGTCCGCCCTAGGCGGCGGGGCGGCCCACGCCGGACACCGCGGCAACCTCGGCGGCGAAGTCGCTGGTCTCCTTCTCGATGCCCTCGCCGAGCTGGAACCGGTCGAAACCGACCAGCTTGCCGCCGGCCTTCTCGACCACCACCGCGACCCGGCTCTCGCCGTCATGCACCCAGACCTGCTCCAGCAGCACCACTTCCTCGTAGTATTTGCGGATCCGGCCATCGATCATCTTCTCGATGATCGCCTCGGGCTTGCCCGAGGCCCGCGCCTGCTCGATCAGCACCGCCCGCTCGCGCTCCAGCTCGGCCGGATCGACCGCGCCGATATCGAGCGCCGAGGGCCGGGTGGCGGCGACATGCATGCCGACCTGGCGGCCCAGCAGCTCGAGCGCCTCGCTCTCCGACGCCGCCTCGATCGCCGCCAGCACGGCAATCTTGCCGATCCCGGGGCGCAGCGCCGAATGCACGTAGGTCGCGACCACGCCGGAGGTCACCTTCAGCACGCGGGCGCGGCGGATGGTCATGTTCTCGCCGATGGTGGCGATGAGCTGGGTCAGCGTCTCGGCCACGCTCTTGTCGCTGCCGGGATAGGTCGCCGCCTTCAGCGCCTCGACGTCCTCGCCGACGGTCAGCGCCAGCCTGGCGATGGTCTCCGCAAAGGTCTGGAAGCTCTCGTTGCGCGACACGAAGTCGGTCTCGGAATTGACCTCGACCATCGCCGCCACCTGCGGCGCCGACGCCACCGCGACCAGGCCCTCGGCCGCCACGCGGCCGGACTTCTTCGCCGCCGCCGCCAGGCCCTTGGTGCGCAGCCAGTCGATCGCCTGCTCGATGTCGCCGCCGTTCTCGCCGAGCGCCTTCTTGCAGTCCATCATGCCGGCGCCGGTCTTCTCGCGCAGATCCTTCACCAGGGCCGCCGTGATTTCCGCCATCTTGCTTTCTCCATCAACCGGACGAGCGCCTATCCGTCCAGGGACGGGGCGCAGTCCTCTACGTCCAGACATCGAACGGCCGTACCCGCTGCGGGCACGGCCGTCTCGTGATTATTCCGCGGCGGCCGGCGCCGGCTCGGCGGCAGCGGCAGGCGTCTCGGCGACGATCTCGACCGGAAGCTCCTCGGCCGCACCGTAATCCTGGCCGGACGCGCCGAGCTCGGCGGAAATGCCGTCCAGCACCGCCGATGCGATCAGGTCGCAATACAGCGTGATGGCGCGGATCGCGTCGTCGTTGCCGGGGATCGGGAAGGTCACGCCGGTCGGATCGGAGTTGCTGTCCAGCACCGCGATCACCGGGATGCCGAGCTTGTTGGCTTCCTCGACCGCCAGCTTCTCCTTGTTGGTGTCGATGATGAACAGGATGTCGGGCAGGCCGCCCATCTCCTTGATGCCACCCAGCGAGCGCTCCAGCTTCTCCTGGTCGCGGGTGATCTCGAGGATCTCCTTCTTGGTCAGACCCTGGGTGTCGCCGCCCAGCATCTCCTCGATCTGGCGCAGGCGCTTGATCGAACCGGTGATGGTCTTCCAGTTGGTCAGCATGCCGCCGAGCCAGCGATGATTGACATAATACTGGCCGCACCGCGCCGCCGCATCCGCCACATGCTCCGCGGCCGCGCGCTTGGTGCCGACGAACAGCACCCGGCCGCCACCGGCGACGGTGTCGCGCACCGCCTTGAGGGCGCGGTCCAGCATCGGTACGGTCTGCTGCAGATCGATGATGTGGACCTGGTTGCGGGTGCCGAACAGATACGGCGACATTTTCGGGTTCCAGCGACGGGTGTGGTGACCGAAATGGACACCGGCCTCGAGCAACTGGCGCATGGTGAAATCGGGCATCGCCATCGGCGTGCTCCTTTCCTGACTGGTTGTGCCTCCGCGGGCGCCCCGTCCGTTTCCGGACACCAGACTCAGCCCCGCGTGCGAATTTGCCGGCTTTACGCCAGCGGCGCTGCCTATGGACCAAACCGCGGAATCAAGCAAGCCGCCCCGGAGCGTCAGCGCTCCTGACTCCGGCGCGTCACCGCTCCTCGACCCTGGCCACCCCGGCGACGCCCTTCAGCGCCTCGGCCAGACGCGGCGTGACCATATAGGCCTCCGGCAGCGCCACCTCGACGTCGCTGGTCGCGTCCAGGCAGGGGAGCAGCACCGCCCTGCCCTTGCCGCCACGCTCGCGGCCGAGCAGCCGGTGCACCGCCGGCACCGCCTCCGGCCGGTCGATCCAGATCCTGATCTCGCCGCGATCGTCCGCCGCCGCCTGATCGAGCGAGATCGCGTCCTGCGCCGTCACCCGCAGCATCTCGCCCTCCATCCGCAGTTCCGCGGTCACCAGTACCGCCTGGCCGGCGACCAGCACGTCGCGCGACCTGGCCAGCGCCTCGCTGAAGAACGTCACCTCGCACGCGCCGGAGGCGTCCGACAGCCTGACCCAGGCCATCTTCGAACCGCTTCGGGTCGGCCGCTCCTTGCGGTCGATCACGCAGCCGGCGATCTTCACCCGGCCGATCCCGGCCTGCCCGGCGGTCTCCAGCGCGTTGGCCTTGACCGCACCGAGGCGGCGCAGCAGCGGCGCATAGGCATCGAGCGGATGCCCGGTCAGGTGGAACCCGATCGCCTCCGCCTCCAGGCCGAGCCGCTCGATCCCCGGCCAGTCCGGCACCTCCGGCAGACGCATCGCCGCCGGCTCGGCCGGCCCGGCCGGTCCACCGAACAATCCGATCTGGCCGCTGGCGCTCTCCTGCGCCTCCGCCTGGGCGCGCCGCAGGACGGTCTCGGCGGCGGCGAACACCCTGGCCCGGTTCGGCTCCAGCGTGTCGAACGCCCCCGCCTTGGCCAGATTCTCCAACTGCATCTTGTTGAGCATCCTCGGATCGACGCGATGCGCGAAATCGACCAGACTCGAGAACGGCCGGTCGCCGCGCGCCTGCTCGACCGCCTGCATCGCCGCCAGCCCGACCTTCTTCACCGCCGCCAGCGCGTAGCGGATCGCCTGCTCGCCCTGCGCGTCCACCTCGACGGTGAAGTCCGCGCCGGACCGGTTGATGTCCGGCGGCAGCACACCGACCCCGAGCCGTCCGGCCTCCTGGCGCAGCGCCGCCAGCTTGTCGGTCTTTTCCCGCGCCAGCGACATGCAGGCGGCGAGGAACGCGACCGGATGGTTCGCCTTCATCCAGGCGGTCTGGTACGAGACCAGCGCATAGGCGGCCGCATGCGACTTGTTGAAGCCGTAATCGGCGAACTTCGCCATCAGCTCGAACACCTCGACCGCCTTGTCGCGCGCGATGCCGCGCCCGACCGCGCCCTCGGTGAAGATCGCGCGCTGCGTGTCCATCTCGGCGCGGATCTTCTTGCCCATCGCCCGGCGCAGCAGGTCGGCGGCGCCCAGGCTGTAGCCGGCCATCTTCTGCGCGATCTGCATCACCTGCTCCTGGTAGACCAGGATCCCGTACGTCTCCTCCAGGATGTCGCGGATCTCCTCGTGCGGGCTCTCCCACGGCTCGCCGTGCTTGCGCTTGCAGTAGTCGGGAATATTGGCCATCGGACCCGGCCGGTACAGGGCGCCCGCCGCGATCAGATCCTCGAGCCGGGTCGGCCGCATCTGACGCAGCACGTCGCGCATCCCCGCCCCTTCGAACTGGAACACGCCGGCGGTATCGCCACGCGCCAGCATCTCGTAGGTGCGCCGATCGTCGAGCGGCAGGGTGGCGAGGTCGACGCTCACCCCGAGCTTGCCCAGCATCTGCACGCCGCGCTGCAGGATCGTCAGCGTGGTCAGGCCGAGGAAGTCGAACTTCACCAGCCCGGCCTGCTCGACATATTTCATGTTGTACTGCGTGACGAGCATGTCGCTCTTCGGATCGCGATACAGCGGCACCAGCTCGCCCAACGGCCGGTCGCCGATCACCACCCCGGCGGCATGGGTGCTGGCATGGCGATACAGCCCCTCGAGCTGCAGCGCGATCTCCATCAGCCGGCGCACCGCCTCGTCGCCGGCGCGCATCTCCTGCAGCCGCTTCTCGCCGTCGATCGCCTGACGCAGCGTCACCGGCTTGGCAGGATTGTTCGGGATCAGTTCGCAGACCTTGTTGACCACGAAGAATGGCAGACCCAGCACGCGGCCGACGTCGCGCACCGCCGCGCGCGCCTGCAGCTTGCCGAAGGTGATGATCTGCGCCACCCGGTCGCCGCCATATTCGCGCCGCACATAGGCGATCACCTCGTCGCGGCGGTCCTGGCAGAAATCGATGTCGAAATCCGGCATCGACACGCGCTGCGGGTTCAGGAACCGCTCGAACAGCAGCCCAAACGGGATCGGATCGATGTCGGTGATGGTCAGCGCCCACGCCGCCAGCGATCCGGCGCCCGAGCCGCGTCCCGGACCGACCGGAATGTCGTGCGCCTTGGCCCACTGGATGAAGTCGGCGACGATCATGAAATAGCCGGGAAAGCCCATCGACGCGATCACGTCCAGCTCGAACGCCAGCCGCGCGCGATACGCCTCGCTTGTGGCCTGGTCCGCCCGCATCGCCGCAAGCCGGGTCGCGAGCCCCTCCTCGGCCATCGCCCGCAGCGTCTGTTCCTCGCTGCTGCCCGACCGCACCTTCGGACAGACCGGCAGCAGCGGCTTGCGCGTCTCGGCCATCACCGCGCAGCGCCTGGCGATCGCCAGCGTGTTGTCGCAGGCCTCCGGCAGATCGGCGAACAGCGCCCGCATCGCCTCCGGCGGCTTGAACCACTGCTCCGGCGAGACCCGCCACCGGTCGCGCTCGGCCATGGTGCGGCCCTGGGCGATGCACAGCAGCGCATCGTGCGCCTCGTGCATCTCCGGCGTCGGGAAGAAGCATTCGTTGGTCGCCACCAGCGGCAGGCCGAATTCGTCGGCCAGCCCGATCAGCCCCGGCTCCACCGCCTTCTCGATCGCCAGCCCGTGACGCTGCAACTCGACCGCCACACGCCCGGGAAACGCCAGCGCGAGCCCGGACAGCAACCGGCGCGCCTCCTCCTTCTGCCCATCGGCCAGCAGCCGGGTGAGCGGTCCGCGGGTGCCGCCGGTGAGCAGGAATAGACCCTCGGCATGCGCGCACAGAACGTCCAGCGTGACCGTGGGCTCTGCCGGATCGCCGTCGAGGAAGCCAATCGAACTCAGGCGCTGCAGATTGGCCAGCCCGGCCGGATCCTGCGCCAGCAGCACCAGCGTGTCCGGGGCGGCGCCGGTCCTGGCGCCAGGCGCGGCCAGCGCGACCTGACAGCCGACGATCGGCTGCACGCCCTTGTCGCGGCAATATTGCGAGAACTCCAGCGCCCCGAACAGGTTGCCGCTGTCGGCGATCGCCACCGCCGGCATCCCGGCCGCACGGGCCAGCGACGCGATCTCCGAGACCCGGATCGCCCCCTGGCTCAGCGAATAGGCGGAATGGACTCGGAGATGGACGAAGTCGGCATGCGGCATGACCCCGTTCTATCATCGGCCGCCGGACCGCGCATCGTCAGGCGGCTTTCCTGGCGCGCTTCCGCTTCCTGTCGGCCACGCTCTCCAGCGTGCGGCTGAGGAACGCCATCACCGCCACCTCTTCGGCGGTGAGCCCCGACTCGGCAGCGTGCACCGGCGAGAGCACCGCATCCGCCCGCCGCTTGAGCGCTTCGGCGAGCGAGCCGTCCAGGTAGCCGTCGAACACCTTGGGATGGATGTAGCATTTGCGGCAGATCGCCGGCGTGTTGCCCAGGATGCCGGCGACGTGCTCGATCGCCCGCAGCACGTTCTTCTTCGCCTTGGCCTCGCTGTCGAACTGCTCGAACTCCTGCAGCGCGAGCGCCGCCAGGTTGGTCGCCGCCCAGGTGCGGAAATCCTTGGCGGTGATCTCCTCGCCGCTGACTTCGCGCAGATAGTCGTTGACGTCCTGCGACGACACCGCATGCCGCTCGCCATCCGCGTCGAGATACTGGAACAGGTCCTGACCCGGCAGGTCCTGCAACCGGCCGACGATCCCGGCCAAACGCCGGTCCCGGAGCTCGATATGCTGCTGGATGCCATGCTTGGCGCGGAAATCCAGCACCAGGGCCGCGCCCTTCACTTTGGCATGACGGGCGCGCAGCGTGCTGAGCCCGAAGCTCTTGTTGGTGCGGGCATACTCGTCGTTGCCGATGCGCATCATGGTCTTTTCCAGCAGCGCCACCAGCGTCGCCAGCACCTTCTCCCGCGGCAGCCCCGGACGCGCCAGATCCCGGGCGACGCGGGCCCGGATGGCGGGCAGTTTCTCGCCGAACACCAGCATCTTGCCGTATTTCGCCGCATCGCGGACCGCGCGCCAGTCCGCATGATACCGGTACTGCTTGCGGCCGCGTGCATCGCGCCCGACCGCCTGCAGATGGCCGCGCGGGTCCATGCTCAGCCACACATCGGTGTAGGCGGGCGGAACCGCGAGCGTCCGAAGCCGCGCGATCTCGTCCTCGTCCTCGAGCACGGCGCCGTTCGGCGCGACGAACACCCACCCGTCCCGGGCCGGTCGTCGCGTATAGCCGGGCTTGCCGTCATCGACGTAGTGCAGCTTCGCCGCCCTCGCCGCCCGTCGCGCCTCGTCGTCCATCATCGCCACCAGAACATCCGCGACCAGAACAGCGCCGCGCCGCCCCGGTTCAGAACGGCACGATCAAACCCTCGCGCAGTGTCAGGATGCGGTCCATCCGCCGGGCCAGATCGATGTTATGGGTGGCGATCATCGCCGCGACCCCCTGGCCGCGCACCACCGCCAGCAGCTCGGCGAACACCGCGTCGGAGGTGCCGACATCGAGATTGCCGGTCGGCTCGTCGGCCAGCAGCACGCGCGGCCGGTTGGCCAGGGCGCGGGCGATCGCCACGCGCTGCTTCTCGCCGCCGGACAGCTTTCCGGGCAGATGGTCGAGCCGGTGCGACAGGCCGAACGCGCCGAGCAGGCCGTCGGCGCGGGCGATCGCGGCCTTCCTGGCCACCCCGCCGACCATCTGCGGCAGCGCCACGTTCTCGCGTGCGGTGAACTCGGCCAGCAGATGATGGAACTGGTAGACGAAGCCGATCGCGCTGCGCCTGATCTGGGTGCGCTCGCCGTCCGACAGCCGCCCGGCATCGCGCCCGCCGATCCTGACCTCGCCGGCGCGCGGCGTCTCCAGCAGGCCGGCCAGATGCAGCAGGGTGGATTTGCCGGTGCCGCTCGGCGCCACCAGGGCGACGATCTCGCCGGGTGCCAGCACCAGGTCGGCGCCGCGCAGGAGCTGCAGGGTCTCGTCGCCGCTCTGATAGGAATGGCTGACCGAGCGGAGCTCCAGCGGGATCTCCGTCTCACTCATGACGCAGCGCCTCCACCGGATCGGTCCTGGCCGCACGCCAGCTCGGATACAGCGTCGCCAGCAGCGACAGGCCGAGCGCCATCACGATCACCTGGATCACCTCCGGCCATTCCAGCTTCGCCGGCAGGTGCTCGAGATAGTACACCTCCGGATTGAACAGGGTCGCACCGGTCAGCGACTGCACCAGGTTCTTGATGCGCTCGATGTTGAGGCAGAACACGACGCCCAGCCCGGTGCCGGCCAGGGTGCCGGTGAAACCGACGAAGGCGCCGCACATCAGGAAGATCCGCATGATCGCGCCGCGCGTGGCGCCGAGCGTGCGCATCACCGCGATGTCGCGGGTCTTGTCCTTGACCATCATGATCAGCGACGAGATCACGTTGAACGCGGCGACGATGATGATCAGCGTCAGGATCAGGAACATCACGTTCTGCTCGACCTGCACCGCGCCGAAGAACGCGTTGTTGCTCTGGGTCCAGTCCAGCACCCTGACTGGTGCGTCGCCGAGGCTCTCGCGGATCTTCGGCGTCACGCTCGACACGTCGTCCGCGGAGCGCGTCATGACCTGGATCAGCGACACCGCGCCCGGCATCTGGAAATAGATCTGCGCCGCGGCGATCGGCAGGAACACCACGCTCTCGTTGACATTGGCGACGCCGGCATCGAACACCGCGACCACGTGGTAGGACCTCACCCGCGGCACGGTGCCGAACGCGGTCGCCGCCCCGTTCGGCGAGATCAGGGTGATGCTGGAACCCAGCGGGGCGTTGGCCCGCATCGACAAGGTGGTGCCGATGGCGATCGAATCGTCGCCACCGAACCCGTCGAGCGAGCCGCCGACGATGTTGTCGCTGATCGCATGCAGCCCCTTGAGGTCCGCCTGGCTCAGCCCGTGCACCAGGCCGGCGGCGCTGTAGCCACCATTGTTGAGCAGTACCTGGCCCTCGACCATCGGCGTCGCCGACACCACGTTCGGCACCGTGCGCACCGTGCGGGTGACGGACTCGTAGTCGGAGATGGTGGCGCCGGCGCCGTAGATGCTGAGATCGCCGTTCAACCCCAGGATGCGCGACATCAGATCGGCCTTGAAGCCGTTCATCACCGACATGACGATGATCAAGGTGGCGACCCCGAGGGCGATGCCGACCAGCGAGAAGATCGCGATCACCGACACGAACCGCTCGCCGCGACGCGCGCGCAGATAGCGCCCGGCGATGGCACGCTCGAAGGCTCCGAACATGGGCTAGATCCAGCCGGCGATCTTGGCGACCGCGTGCTCGATCGCGATCTCGCTCTTTTCCCCGGTGGCGCGGCATTTCAGCTCGACCGTGCCGGCGGCGGCGCCGCGTGGACCGACCACGAACTGCCAGGGATGGCCCATCAGGTCGGCGTCGGCGAACTTCACCCCGGCGCGGTCGGCGCGGTCGTCGTACAGCAGCCGGGCGGGTGCGACGCCATACAGCCGCTCGCACAGCGCGTCGCAGGCCGGGTCGCCGACCTTGAGGTTCAGCACCGCGCCCTTGAACGGCGCCACGCTCTCCGGCCAGACGATGCCGGCCTCGTCATGGCTGGCCTCGATGATCGCGCCCACCAGGCGCGACACGCCGATGCCGTAGCTGCCCATCTCCGGCGCCACCGCCGTGCCGTCCGGCCCGTTGACGGTGATCCCCATCGCTTGCGTGTATTTGGTGCCGAAATAGAAGATGTGCCCGACCTCGATGCCGCGCCCCTCGCGACGCCGGCCGGCATCGACGCCCTCCCAGGCGGCCGCGTCATGCTTCTCGTCGGTCGCGGCATAGAACGACGTCATGCGCTCGAAGAACGACGAGAGCGAGGCGTGGTCGCGAACATCGACCGGCGCGCCGAGCCAGTCCTGGTCGTCGAACGCGCCGTCATAGAACACGCCGCTCTCCCCGGTCGGCGCCAGGATGATGAATTCGTGGCTGAGATCGCCGCCGATCGGCCCGGTATCGGCCACCATCGGGATCGCCTTCACGCCGAGACGCTGGAAGGTGCGCAGATAGGCCAGCATCATCCGATGATAGCTGGCGACCGCGCCGGCCCGATCGAGATCGAAGCTGTAGGCGTCCTTCATCAGGAACTCCCGCCCGCGCATCACCCCGAAGCGCGGGCGGACCTCGTCGCGGAATTTCCACTGTATGTGATAGAGGGTCTGCGGCAGCTCGCGATAGGATTTCACCGATTGCCCGAACAGGTCGGTGATCATCTCCTCGTTGGTCGGCCCGTACAGCAGGTCGCGCTCGTGCCGGTCCCTGATCCGCAGCATCTCCGGACCATACGCGTCGTAGCGGCCGCTGCGCTTCCACAGCTCGGCCGGTTGCAGCGTCGGCATCAGCACCTCCTGGGCACCGACCGCGTCCTGCTCCTCGCGGACGATCTGCGCGATGTTGCGCAGCACCCGCAGGCCCGCCGGCAGCCAGGCATAGATGCCCGACGCCGTCTGACGCACCAGACCCGCCCGCAGCATCAGCCGGTGCGACACGATCTGCGCCTCGGCGGGATTCTCCTTCAGGGTGGGCAGGAAGCTCTGGGACAGGCGCATCGCGGACGGGCTCTCAAGCGGACAGGTGGGCGGTGGCGGCCGGACCGTAGGGTCCGCACCCCCCGATGTCCACTCCGCGCCTGGGATGCACCCGTACCGGTGAGGGCTCGAATACAAGCAGACGCGATGATGGTGCGATGCACAAAAAAGCTTCGAAAAATGCCGCGCTGCACAAGTAATAGTAAGCGTTTATTGCATTTTCCTAGATGACAGAACCGCAACGAGGACATAAGAAAGGCCCACGACGCTTGGTTCAGCGCGTGAGCCGAGTTTAGGGAGAAAACGCCAATCACGCATCGGAAGAGAGCACAAACTCTACTTCCGATTAAGATGATCGGCGGATCTGCATAGCAGGTCCACATTTATTTCAGCACAACGCAGACAAAAATCGCTCGTCCAGACGGGGTTGCACATTGAGAGTGCACCCCGGTCTGACTTCTGCCCTCAAACGAGCAGAAGGTGAATCGAGCCTTCAGATCCGCATCAGATGCACATCGACCAGCGGCCGCTTCTGCATCTTGCGGCCGAGCGCCCGGCGCAGCGCCGTCTTGGCCGCGTCGCGGAACTCGTCCTCGTCCTGGCGCACCAGGTTCGAGATCTCCGCCAGCCCTGCGCTGAACGCGCCGCTCACCCGACTGGCCTCCGCATCGTCCTCGTCGAACAGCCCCGGCGCGCTGAGCTTGGGCTCGCCCAGCACCCTTCCGCCGCCATCGACCACCAGGCTGGCCAGGACCATCCCGTTGAACAGCATCTTGCGACGCGCCGCGAGCACGCCGCCGTTCAGCGGCAGGATGCGGTTGCCATCCAGCGCCAGGCGGCCGACCGGGGCGCTGTCGATCACCTCGACCCGGCCCGGCGCGAGGTTCAGCACGTCGCCATCCTCGAGCAGCATCGGGGTCACCCCCTCCTCGCGGGCCAGCTCCGCATGTGCGGTCAGATGGCGCCACTCGCCATGCACCGGCACGGCATATTTCGGCCGCACCAGCCCATAGAGCTGGCGTATCTCGTCGCGCGAGGCATGGCCGGAGACATGCACGCTGTGGTCGCGGTCGGTCAGTACACGCACGCCGCGCTTGACCAGATTGTCCTGCACCGCCATCACCGCGCGCTCGTTGCCCGGGATCATGCGGCTCGAATAGATCACCGTGTCGCCCTGGCCGAGCGAGATGTTCTGGTGGGTGTCGGCGGCGATCCGCGACAGCGCGCTGCGCGGCTCGCCCTGGCTGCCGGTGACGATCATCAGCAGATGGTCGTCCGGAACGTCCTCGGCATCCTGCTCGGACAGGAACGGCGGAACGTCGGCGAGATAGCCGCATTCCCGTGCCGCGACGTCCAGATTGCGCAGCGAACGCCCGACGATCAGCACCGACCGCCCGGCCGCCTCGGCGGCCAGCGCGATGCTCTCGACACGGGCGACGTTGCTGGCAAAACAGGTCACCGCCACCCGGCCGCTCAGGCTGCGGATCAGGCTGGCCAGGTTGCGCCGGGCATCGGCCTCGGAGCCGGACACCCCCTCGACCATGGCGTTGGTGCTGTCGCAGACCATCGCCAGGACGCCCTCGCGGCCGAGTGCCGCGAACGCCTCGAGATCGGTGGCCGGCCCGACCAGCGGTTCGGGATCGAGCTTCCAGTCGCCGCTATGCAGGACCGTTCCGTAATCGGTGCGGATCACCAGCGCCTGCATCTCCGGCACAGAATGGGTCATGCCGACGAACTGCAGCCGGAACGGGCCGAGCGCGAACGACCCGCCGGTCGGGATCACATGCAGCGGCACCTGCGATTGCAACTGCGCCTCGCCCAGCTTGCGCCGCAGCACCGCGGCGGCGAACGGCGTCGCATAGACCGGGCAGCGCAATTGCGGCCAGAGATGCGCCACCGCGCCGAGATGGTCCTCGTGCGCGTGGGTGATGACCAGGCCGACCAGCGCCTGGCGACGCTCGGCGATGAAGGCCGGGTCCGGCATCAGGATCTCGGCTTCCGGCGTCTCGTTGCCGCCGAAGCCGATTCCGCAATCCACCGCCAGCCAGCTCTCGTCGCATCGGTACAGGTTGAGATTCATGCCGATCTCGCCGGTCCCGCCCAGGGGCAGGAACGCGAAACCGCCGTTCAAGTCATTCATTTAAAACCTTCAATCGTTCTCGAGTGGTCGTTCAGGTTGAGAAAGGGCGGGATTGCGCCCTGCGAGTATGCGGAGACCCTCGATCGTCAGATCCGGATCGATCCGTTCGAATATGTCGGTGCCCTCTGCCAGCAGAGGCGCCAGTCCGCCAGTGCCGATGACCTTCATCGGCTCGCCGAATTCCCGCCTGACCCGGGCGACGATGCCCTCGACCAGGCCGATATAGCCCCAGAAGATGCCGGACCGCATTGCCGCGATGGTGTTGCGTCCGATGACGCTCTGCGGTCGCCCGATCGCGATCCTCGGCAGCCGGGCCGCCGCCTGATGCAACGCCTCGATCGACAGATTGATCCCCGGCGCGATCGCACCGCCATTATAAGCCCCTTCGCGATCGACCACGTTGAAGGTGGTCGCGGTGCCGAAATCCACGATCAGCACCGGACCGCCATACAGCGTATGCGCCGCCAGACCGTCCAGCAGACGATCCACGCCGACCTCGGTCGGCTGGTCCATCTTCACCTCGAGCCCCCAATCCAGCCCGAGCCGCGCGATCAGCGGTTCGGTCTTGAACCAGTCCCGGCACAGCCGCCGCAGATGATAGAGCGCCGCCGGAACCACGGTGCCGATCACCGTCCGCTCGATCTGCGCCGGCGACAACCCGGAATGCTTCAGCAACGTCAGCAGCCACACCGCGTACTCGTCCGACGTGCGCTGTATGTCGGTGGAAATGCGCCAATTGCCGCGCCAGCGCGCACCGTCATGCACCGCGAACACGATATTGGTGTTCCCGGCATCGACCACAAGCAACATCTAGCGGCTTCCACTCAGCAACAGCACGTCCCCGGTCTCGACCCGCTCGATCCTGCCGTCGCGGGACAGGAGCAGCGCGCCGTCCGGGGCGATGCCACAAAACGATCCTTCTCTCTGCGCGTCACGGTCGCGAACCGCAAGCGTGGTGCCGACCGGATGGGCACGCTCCAGCCATGCGACCCTGAGCGCCTCGAACCCCTGGTCGCGCCAGATCGCGCACCAGTGATCGAGCGCGTCCAGCACCGCCCACGCGGTCGTCTCGGCGTCCGGCGCCGGAGCCGCCTCGGCGAGACAGGCGGCGGTCCGCTCCGCCAGCACCGGCGCCGCTGCGAGATTGGCGCCGAAGCCGATCACCAGCCAGGCGCCGTCGGCGTGAAGACCGCGCTCGATCAGGATCCCGGCCAGCTTGCGGCCGTGCAGCAGCACGTCGTTCGGCCATTTCAGCGTGACGGCGGCAGGCGAGACCTGGCGCAGCGCCCGGTGCAGCGCCAGCCCGGCCAGGAACGGCCAAAGGCCGGGCCGGTCGAGCGCGGTCTCCGGACGCAGCAGCACCGACAGCGCCAGATTGCCGGACGGTGGCTCGGTCCAGCCGCGTCCACGCGAACCGCGCGCGCCGGTCTGACGACGGGCCAGCACGGCCAGACCCGCCGCCTCTCCGGTTTCGCCGCGGCCGATGCAGACATCGTTGGTCGAGGTAAGGCTGTCGTGGATTTCCAGGCGCCAGCGCGCCGGCATCCGCTCGGACGGCGCCGTCACTACCTGAACAGCACCGATGCCGCCGCCTGCGCCGCCCCCACCACCGGGCCCAGCACCAGCAGGAACAGGGCGGTGACGAGCCCCATCGCCCCGGTGACAGCATCGAGCGACCGGGCGCGGCGATCGAACGTCGCCACCGGTGCGTCGAAATACATCACCTTCACCACCCGCCAATAATAATAGAGGCCGATCATGCTGGTGACGATGCCGATCACCGCCAGCGTCCAGAGCCCGGAATCGACCGCGGCGGAGAACACCAGCAGCTTGCCGAAGAAGCCGGACAGCGGCGGCACGCCGGCCATGCTGAACATGAAGATGCCCATCGCCAGGGCCAGCAGCGGATTGGTGCGCGACAGGCCGGACAGGTCGGCGATCCGGTCCAGCGGACGGCCGTTGCGGCGCATCGCGATGATGCAGGAGAACACGCCGACGGTCATGAACAGGTAGGTCGCCAGATAGACCAGCGTGCCGCGCACGCCGGCCTCGCTGCCCGCCGCCACGCCGATCAGCGCGTAGCCCATGTGGCCGATCGAGGAATAGGCCATCAGCCGCTTGATGTTGGTCTGCGGAATCGCCGCCAGCGCGCCCAGCGCCATGGTGGCGATCGCCACCAGCTCGACCAGCATCTGCCATTGCGGGGTGAGGTGCCCGAACGGGCCGGCCATCACCCTGAGCAGCAGCGCGAACGCCGCCACCTTCGGCGCTCCTGCCATGAAGGCGGTCACCGAGGTCGGCGCGCCCTGATAGACGTCCGGAGTCCACATATGGAACGGCGCCGCGGACAGCTTGAACGCCAGTCCGACGAACACGAACACGATGCCGATCACCAGTCCTGCCGGCACGATCCCGGTTTGGGTCAGCGCCGTCTTCAGCCCGGCATACTCCATGGTGCCGGCGAAGCCATAGACCAGAGATATGCCGTAGAGCAGCAGCCCGGAGGCGAGCGACCCCAGCACGAAATATTTGAGCCCCGCCTCGGCGGACGTCAGCTCGTCGCGCGCGAACGCGCACAGGATGTAGATCGCCAGCGATTGCAGCTCGAGCCCGACATAAAGCGTCATCAGGTTTTCCGACGACGCCATCATCATGGTGCCAACGGTCGAGAACAGCACCAGCACCGGGAACTCGAAGCGGTCGATCTTCTGTCGCACGTTGTAGTCCAGCGACAGCACCACGCTCAGCGCGGCGCCGGCCAGGGTCAGGATCTTGATGAAGCGGGCGAAGCCGTCATTGACGAAGGTGCCGCGATAGCCGATCCCGGCAGGCGATTGCAGCACCAGGACCGCGGTCACCAGGAAAGCCGCCACCGTCAGCACGGTGCAGGCGAAGCCCGGCGAATCCTTTTTCTGCAGCACCCCGAAGACCAGGATCGCCAGGCCGAACAGCGACAGCGCGATCTCCGGCAGCGCGATAGTCCAGTCGTAAGCCAGGGTGGGCGCCAGGTTGGACATAGGGCCGCTCATCCGAAGATCAGGAAGACCGAGGTCAGCGTCAGCAGCCCGATCAGCATGGTGAAGGCATAGACCGCGATCGACCCGGTCTGGATCCGGACCAGTTGCAGCGAGCCGCCGCCGGTCAGGCGGGCGATCCCGGTGGCGCCGCCATCGACCAGCCGTTCGTCGGCGCCGTGCCAGAGCAGGCCGGACAGCCTGGCATAGGGCCGCACCAGGATCGCGTCGTAGAGCTCGTCGAAATACCACTTGTTCAGCAGGAACAGATAGAGCGGCCGGAACCGATGCGCGAGCGCCGCCGGCAGCGCCGGTTTCAGGACATACCCGACCACGGCGGCGAGGAGTCCGGCCAGCGCCGCGAAAGTGGGAATCAGCGAGACCAGGCCGGGGACCTGATCCAGCCCGGCCAGCACATGGTTGTCCTGCCCGGTATAGATCGAACCGCTCCAGAACGCAGCCTGCGCCACGCCGACATAATAAGGATAGAGCAGCCAGCCGGCGACGATGGCGGCGATCGACAGCAGCACCAGCGGCAGCGTCATCACCAGCGGGCTCTCATGCGCGCGCGCCGCCAGCTCGGGATCGCGCGGCGCGCCGTGGAACACCAGGAACAGCATGCGCCAGCTATACAGCGCGGTCAGGAACGCCACGATCACGCCGAGCACCCAGCCATAGAGACCGAGCCCGCCTGCGGCCCAGGCGCCGTCGATGATCGCATCCTTGGACCACCAGCCGGCGAAGGGCGGGATGCCGCCCAGCGCCAGCGCCCCGACCCAGACCGCGGCATAGGTGAGCGGCAGCTTGCGCCACAACCCACCCATCCGGAACATGTCCTGCTCGCCATGCAGGGCATGGATCACCGAGCCGGCGCTGAGGAACAGCAGCGCCTTGAAGCAGGCATGTGTGGTGAGGTGGAACATCGAGGCCTGATACAGGCCGCAGCCTGCCGCCAGGAACATGTAGCCGAGCTGCGAGCAGGTCGAATAGGC
>CAIMSN010000104.1 GCA_903844135.1 uncultured Rhodospirillales bacterium
CGCCGTCCGGCGTCACCCAGTTGCGGAACAGCGCGTCCTGGCGCTCGAACCGTCCGTCGCGGGTCTCGTACCAGCGGTCCTGCCAGTGTCCGTCGACGAGGAGGCCCATGCGCTCAATCCACCGCGATCATGACGTCGGAGGATTTGATCACCGCGCTGGCCGCCTGGCCGGCGGCGAGACCGAGCTCGTCGACCGCCTCGTTGGTGATCGAGGCGGTGACGATCGCGCCGCCCGGCAGTTCGAGCCGGACATGGGCGGTGGTGGCGCCCCTGGTCACGGCGACGACCGTGCCCCGGAGGATGTTGCGCGCACTGAGTTTCATGGCATGTCCTTCGGGTGATCCGGCGCGGAGCATCGCACGTCATGGCCAGAACGATCCATTTCCTGTCCGGTTTGCCGCGCTCGGGATCGAGCCTGCTGGCCGGCCTGCTCGGCCAGAATCCTGCACTGGCGACCGGGATGAGCAGTCCGCTGGCGGTGCTGGTCGAGCGGCTGCTGCCGGTGATGGGGGCCGGCGAGTATGCGACCGCGTTCGATGACGGGCTGCGCCGGCGGGTGCTGGACGGGCTGGTGGAGGCGTTCTTCGCCGCGCTGCCGGCGGAGCGGGTGGCGATCGACACCAACCGCGCCTGGTGCGCGCACATGCGGCTGATCGCCGACCTGTATCCCAGGGCGCTGGTCATCGCCTGCGTGCGCGATCCGGTCTGGATCATCGACAGTTTCGAGCAGCTTATCCGGCGCAACACCTACCTCGTGTCCGGCCTGCACGGCGCGGCGCACGCGGCAACGGTGTTCGACCGGGTCGAGCGGCTGATGGCGGTCACCGGCGCGTTCGGCGCCGCCTGGCAGGCGCTGCAGGACGCCTTCTACGGCGAGCACGCGCACCGGCTGGTGCTGGTCGAGTACGAGGCGCTGGTGGCCGATCCGCGTCGCGTGCTGGCGCTGCTCTACGAGCGGCTCGGGCTGGAGCCGTTCGCGCACGATCCGGGCCGGGTGCCGCAGGTCGGCGGCGCGGCGTTCGACGCGGCGCTGAACACGCCGGGCCTGCATGCGGTGCGGCCGGTGGTCGGCCAGCTCCATCGCCGCACCATCCTGCCGCCGCAGATCGTGCAGCGTCTGGCCGACACCGTGTTCTGGCGCGACCCGAAGCAGAATCCCGGCGGCGCGTTCGTCATCGCTCGGGACTGAGCGGGATCAGGGTCAGGACGGCGCAGGTCGCGGCCGGCAGCCAGAGCCCGCGCAGGCCGAAATGCTGGAACAGGGCGGCGCCGATCACCGCCCCGGACAGGAGCGCGCCCCAGAGCAGGGCGTAGGGCAGCCAGCCCAGCCGGTCGCCGCCGCGCAGCGCCTCGGCGAGCCCCTGCCCCATCCTGACCAGGGTGCCGGTCATGTAGGTCGCAGCGATGCTGACCCGTCCGGCGCGCTGCACCACGGTGTTGGCGATGCCGAGCGCCAGCGCCGAGAGCGCGACCGACGGCACGCCGCGGCCGAGGCCGGCGCAGGCCGCACCGGAGGCGAGCAGGATCGCCACCAGGGCGAGCGCCCTCTGGGCCGGGCGAGCAGCGCGCCCAGCACCACGCCGGAGACGAACAGGGCCAGCAGCCCGCCCGCGACCCGCATTGCGTGCGGCTCGGCGGCGGCGAGACCGACGGCGAACCGGGTCGAGTTGCCGCTCATGAACGAGACGAAGAACCCGTTCAGCGCCAGATAGCCCAGCGAATCGACGCAGCCGGCGACGGCGGCAAGGCCGAACGCGAGGCAGAGCGCCCTCCTCTGGGCCCGGTCCATCTGCTGCATTGTCGAACGCGTCCGTCTGCTTATGGTGGCGCAACGCCGCGAGGAGCCTGCCGTGAGTTCATCCAGCCGACCAGCCGGTCCGGGAGCGACCGGATCGCCGGTTCATGTCGTGGTCGCCTGCTACCTCGGCTGGATGCTCGACAGTTTCGATTTCTTCATCATGGTGTTCGTGCTCGACACGGTGGCGAAGAGCTTCGGCGTCGGCGTCGGCGCCACCGCCTGGGCGATCACCGCGACCCTGGCCTGCAGGGTGATCGGCGCGGTGCTGTTCGGGCGCCTGGCCGACCGCTACGGGCGCCGCCCGACCATGATGATCAACGTCCTGTGCTACGCGGCGCTCGAGCTGCTGTCCGGCCTGGCGCCGAGCCTCACCGTCTTCCTGGTGCTGCGGGCGCTGTACGGCATCGCCATGGGTGGCGAATGGGGGGTCGGCGCGGCGCTGGCGATGGAGAGCATTCCGGCGCGGTGGCGCGGCCTGGTCTCCGGCATCCTGCAGACCGGCTACCCGACCGGCTTCCTGCTGGCGTCGCTGCTGTTCGCCGCCGAGCCCTGGATCGGCTGGCGCGGCATGTTCATCGTCGGCGCGCTGCCGGCGCTGCTGGTGCTGTATATAAGGCGCACCGTGCCGGAAAGCCCGGACTGGGAGCTGCGCGGCGACGCCAAGCGCGAGCCGGTGCTGTCGGTACTGGCGCGTCACAAGGCGCTGACGCTGTACGCGGTGATCCTGCTGACCAGCATGCTGTATTTCTCGCACGGATCGCAGGATCTCTATCCCAAGCTGTTCCTGACCGGGTTCCATCACCTGCCGCACGCGGTCGTGGTGTGGATGATGGTGGTCTACAATCTCGGCGCGATCGCCGGCGGTCTGGCGATCGGCTTCCTCAGCCAGCGGATCGGACGGCGTCTGGCGCTGGCGGGTGCGGCGCTGCTGGCGCTGCCGGCGATTCCGTTCTGGGCGTTCGGGCATGGGGTGATCCCGCTGGCGGTCGGCGGCTTCGTGCTGCAGTTCGCGGTGCAGGGCGCCTGGGGCGTGATCCCGGCATTCCTGAACGAGATCTCGCCGGCCGCGATCCGCGCCACCTTCCCGGGCGCGGTCTATCAGCTCGGCAACCTGTTCGCGGCGCCCAACGCCAATCTGCAGGTCTGGCTGATGCACCGCGACGGCAGCGACATACGCTGGGCGCTGAGCGGGGTGATCGTGGTGGTGGCGCTGCTGGTCGCCGTGCTGGCGATGTTCGGCCGCGAGACGCGCGACGTGCGGATGGGGCGCGAGCGCACGGATCGCTAGAGCCGGGCCGGCCTACGACGCGGCGATGGTGCGCTGCGTCTGCTGGCCGAGTCCGTCGATGCCGAGGCGGATGGTCTGGCCGGGCCGGAGATAGACCGGCGGCTTGAGCCCGAGCCCGACGCCGGGCGGGGTTCCGGTCGAGATCACGTCGCCGGGCTGCAGACTCATGAAGCGGCTGCAATAGCTGACCAGCGTGCGCACGTCGAAGATCATGGTCGCGGTGCTGCCGTCCTGGCGGCGCACGCCGTCGACCTCCAGCCACAGGCGCAAAGCCTGCGGATCGGCGATCTCGTCTCGCGTGACCAGCCAGGGCCCGAGCGGGCCGAACCCGTCGCAGCCCTTGCCCTTGTCCCAGCTCCCGCCGCGCTCGAGCTGCCATTCGCGCTCCGACAGGTCGTTGACGACGCAATAGCCGGCGACGTGATCGAGCGCGTGCGCCGGATCGATCGCGACGCCGCCTTGGCCGATCACCACGCCGAGCTCGACCTCCCAGTCGGTCTTGCGCGAGTCGCGCGGGATCGGCACGTCGTCGTCGGGGCCGGCGATGGCGCTGGTCCATTTGGCGAACAGGATCGGCTCGGCCGGGATCGGCGCACCGGTCTCGGCGGCATGGTCGGCATAGTTCATGCCGACGCACACGAACTTGCCGACGCCACCGACGCAGGCGCCGAGACGCACCGGCCCCGGCACCAGCGGCAGGGTCGCGAGGTCGAGCCCGGCCAGACGACGCAACGCATCGGGCAACAGCGCCGCGCCGGAAATGTCCGCGACATGGCCGGAAAGATCGCGGATGTTGCCGTCCGCGTCGATCGCGCCCGGCCGCTCCACGCCCTTGTCGCCAAACCGTACCAGCTTCATCGTCCGTCGTCCTTCAGTTGGTCCAGCCGCCATCGAGCAGCAGCGTGGTGCCGGTCATGAACCGCGTCTCGTCGCTGGCGAGATACAGCGCGGCGGAGGCGATCTCCTGCTCGGTGCCGAGGCGGCGCATCGGCTGCCGGTCGCGGAATTCCGCCAGCGCCTGCGCGACGTCGATGCCGCGCCGCTCCGCCAGCGCCGACACGCGGTCGCGCAGCGACGGCGTGTCGATGGTGGCCGGGCAGATCGCGTTGCAGCGGATCCCCTGGCCGATGAAATCCGCCGCCACGGATCTGGTCAGGCCGATCACCGCCGCCTTAGAGGCGCCATAGGCGCAGCGCTCCGGCGCACCTTTCACGCTGGAGACGACCGAGGCCATGTTGATGATCGAACCGCCGCGCCGCGCCAGCATGCCGGGCAGGAAGGCGCGGATCATCCGGAACATCGCCGTGGCGTTCAGCGCGAAGGAGAGATCCCAGTCCGCGTCGGTGCAGTCCAGCAACGAACCGTGCTGCACGGTGCCGGCGCAATTGAACAGGATGTCGATGCCGCCGATCTCTGCGGCGCATGCGGCGATCGCCGCCTGGTCGAGCACGTCGAGCCGTCTGGTCTCGATCGTGCCGGCCTCGTGCGGCGCGGGCCCGCTGCCCGGGGACGCCGACGCGATGCGGAGATCGGTCGCGATCACCGTTGCCCCCTCGCGGGCGAACGCCTCGGCCGAGGCCCGTCCGATCCCCTGTCCGGCGCCGGTCACCAGCGCGCGTTTTCCTGCCAGACGCATTCTCTTCCTCCCGCCTGCCGAGCCGCACTCTTCGTCGTCGTTCTCTCGCCATCCTGGGCCCGAGCCCATCATCAACGCCCGGCCGCGGCGTCGCGCAAGCCCGACTATTGCGCTTTGCATGCAAAGTGCGTCATGGTCGCGGCGAACCGAGCCGGCGCCCAAGCCAGGCCGATGAGGAAACAGATCCATGGTGACTGGAACCGGCTCCCTGCGCGGTCTTCGCGCCGCTACTCCGGCGTTCGACCGGCGGCTTGCGACGGCGCTCTGCTGCAGCCTGCTGGTGTCGGCCGGCCTCGCCGCAGGCAGCGGCGGAGCCTTTGCCGCCGACAATGCCGACGCGCAGTGCTTCGCTCCCGCCAAGGGCAGCGCCGGCCTGGTCAGCCTGCCAGCCAAGAAGGGCCCATACCGGATCGCCTTCGCCAACGGCTTCATCGGCAATGGCTGGCGGGTGCAGATGCTGCAGACGCTGAAGGCCTATGCGGCGCAGCCGGCGGTGGCGGCGCAGATCAAGGAGCTGCGGATCGTCAGCGTCGGCACCGACGTGTCGGCGCAGATCGCGGCGATGGACAATTTCATCAGCGCCGGGTTCGACGCGATCCTGATCGACGCCAACAGCCCGACCGCGTTCAAGCCGGTGCTGCGGCGCGCCAAGCAGGCCGGCGTGGTGGTGGTCAGCTTCGACAACACGCTCGATCGCACCAAGGCCGAGACCGATCTGGTGCAGGTCAACCAGGACCAGTTCGCCATGGGCAAGATGATGGGCGACTGGCTCAACGAAACCATGAAGCAGAAGAAGCACGTGCTGGAAGTGCGTGGCGTGCCGGGCAACAGCGTCGATCGCGACCGCCACGAGGGCTTCCGTCAGGCGATGGCGGCCGACCCGGGCATCCAGATCACCGAGGTGGTCGGCAACTGGGACGACGGCACCGGACAGAAGGCCGCCGCCGACGCGATGGCGGTGAACGGCGCGGTGGACGGTATCTACACCCAGGGCGGCAGCATCGGCGTGACCCATGCGCTGATCGACAGCCACAAGCCGCTGGTGCCGATCGACGGCGAGGGCGAGAACGGATTCCGCAAGCTGATCGCGTTACACGCCAAGGACGGCCTGCTGGGCGAAAGCGCCGGACAGTCGCCGGCCTTGTCCGCGGTGGCGCTCAAGGCGGCGCTGGCGGTGCTGCAGGGCCAGTCGGTGCCGGACGAGATCGCGGTGCCGATCCCGGTGGCGAACTACAAGACGCTCGAGGCGGGCAAGAACTATTTTCCCGATCTGAGCGACACCTTCTTCGCCGCGTATGATTTCCCGGTGTGCGACATCAAGCTGACGCCGCAGGCGATCATGGGACACGACGCGAAATGAGCGAGGCGGCGGCGGGAGACCAGCTTCCGCCCCTGCTGACCCTGTCCGGCATCGTCAAGCGGTATGGCCAGACCGTCGCCCTGGCCGACGGGGCGCTGCGCTGCGAAGCCGGCACGATCCATGCGGTGATGGGCGAGAACGGTGCCGGCAAGAGCACGCTGATCAAGATCATCTCCGGCGTGGTGTCGCCGACCGAGGGCGAGATGCGGCTCGACGGCAGGCCGGTCCGGTTCAAGGGACCGGGAGACGCGCAGGCGCAGGGAATCGTCTGCGTGTTCCAGGAGCTTTCGCTGCTGCCCGATCTGAGCGTGGCGGACAACATCTGCATCACCGCGCCGCCGCGCCGGTTCGGGCTGATCGACCGGGCGGCGCAGATCGCGCAGGCGCGCCGGCTGCTGGCGCTGGTCGGCTGCGAGGCGATCGACCCGCGCGAGCGGGTGCGCGACCTGCCGCTGTCGCGCCGGCAGATGGTCGAGATCGCCAAGGCGCTCGGCCGCAAGCCGAGACTCCTGATTCTCGACGAGGCGACCTCGGCGCTGACCGCCGACGACGTGGCGCGGGTGGTGACGCTGCTCAAGCGTCTGCGTCGCGAGGGGATGGCGATCCTGTACATCTCCCACCGCATGCACGAGATCCGCGAACTGGCCGACCGCTGCTCGGTGTTCGCCAACGGGCGTCACGTCCAGACCTTCGAGGCGGGCGCCCGCAGCGAGGACGAGATTGTCCGCATGATGATCGGCCGCGAATTGTCGCAGATGTTCCCGCCGAAACCGGCACTGCCGCCGGGCGGGGCGCCGGTTCTGGAAACACGCGATCTGGCCTGGGAGACAAGGCTGCGCGGCATCAGCCTCTCGGTGGCGCCGGGCGAGATCCTGGGGCTCGGCGGTCTCGATGGGCAGGGACAGCGCGAGTTCCTGCTGGCCTTGTTCGGCTGTCTCTCCGGCGTCACCGGCGAGATCAGGATCGACGGCGTGCCGTCCGAATTTGCCAGCCCGCGGCAGGCGATGGGCGAACCGCAGCGCCTGGCGCTGATCCCGGAGGACCGCAAGACCGAGGGGCTGATGCTGCCGATGACGGTGGCGGAGAACATCACCGCCGCGACGCTGTCGCGCTGGCGTCGTGGTCCGCTGCTGAACAATGCCGCGGAGAGGGAGGCGGTGGACGAGATCGTGCGGCGCATGCAGATCAAGGCGGTGGTGGATCTGCCGGTGAGCACGCTGTCGGGCGGCAACCAGCAGAAGGTGGCGATCGGCAAGTGGCTCCTGGCTGGCCCGCGGGTGATGCTGCTGTGCGACCCGACCCGCGGCATCGATGTCGGCACCAAGCAGGAGATCTATCGTCTGCTGCGCGAGCTGGCGGCGGCCGGCACGGCGATCCTGCTCTACACCACCGACTACGACGAGCTGATCGGCGTGTGCGACCGGGTGGCGATCTTCTATGCCGGCCGGATCACCCGGCTGCTGACCGGAGACGGCATCACCGAAGCGGCGATCATCGCCGGCGCGCTCGATATCGGCGCGGACCAGAAGGAGCAGGCCGCATGAGCGGATCGTCGCCGCGGCTGTTCCTGCGCCACAACGCGCTGCCGCTGCTGGCGGCGGCGATCTTCGCGCTGATGTTCGGGCTCTATCTGGCGCTGCAGCCGAACGGGATCCGCACCGACGTGCTGGTCACCGCCGCGAACAAGGGCGTGCTGCTGGCGCTGATCGCCAGCGCGCAGACCCTGCCGGTGCTGACCGGAGGGATCGACCTGTCGGTCGGCGCCATCGTGGTGCTGTGCAACTGCCTGGCCTCGACGTTGCTCAGCGGCACGCCGACGCAGATCGCGTTCGGCGTCGCGGCGACGCTGTGCGGCGGTCTCGCCGCCGGGATGGTGAACGCGCTGGCGGTGGTGGTGGGACGGCTGCAGCCGATCATCGCCACGCTGGCCACCAGCACCATGTTCTATGGCGTCTCTCTGCTGCTGCGGCCCAATCCCGGCGGCGACATCGACGACGATTTCGCCAGCGCGCTGACCGGCGCCGTCGGCGGCGTTCCGGTGAGCCTGCTGCTGCTGCTGGCAATCGTGCTGCTGCTCTGGCTGCCGTTCCGGAGATCGCTGACCGGGCGCGGACTCTATGCGGTCGGATCGTCCGAGGCCTCGGCCTACATGTCCGGCGTCAAGGTGGCCAGGGCCAAGGCCTGCGCCTATGTCGGCGCCGGCCTGCTGTCCGGATTCGCCGGGCTGCTGCTGACGCTGGTCGCGGAATCGGCGCAGGCCAGCGCGATCCAGGCCGGCGACCTGACGCTGAACAGCATCGCCGCGGTGGTGATCGGCGGCACCTCGCTGTTCGGCGGTGTCGGCGGCATCGTCGGATCGATCCTCGGCGCGTTCATCCTGCGCACCATCGGCGACCTGCTGTTCGTGCTCAGCGCGCCGCCGCTCTGGCAGCCGATGTTCCAGGGGCTGATCCTGCTCGGCGCGGTCAGCTTCAGCGCGCTGCCGACGCTGCGGGCGCGCAACCGGCTGGAGACCTACCGGTGAGCGGCGCCGGACCGGGGCTGGCGATGCGGCCCCCAGGCGGCGCCGGCGGCGCGGGTGCCGCACGGTCGATGCTGCGCCGGCTCGATCCGCCGCTGCTGGTGGCCAGCGCCTGCATCGTCGCGATCCTGCTCGGCGGTTCGCTCTACAACAGCCTGTTCCTGTCGCCGCACTATCTGGTGCAGCAGCTTCAGGTGGCGTCGTTCCTCGGCATCGTCGCCGCCGGCGCGATGCTGGTGATCCTGCTCGGCCATATCGACCTGTCGGTGCCATGGACGCTGACCGCGGGCGCGATGCTGGCGACCGGCCTCGCCGGGAGTTCGCTGGGCGGCCTGGCGGCGATCCCGATCGCGGTGGCGGTCGGCGCGGCGATCGGACTGGTGAACGGGCTCGGCGTGGCGTTCCTGCGGATCCCGTCGATGATCTTCACGCTCGGGGTCAATGCGGTGCTGCAGGGGCTGATGGTGCTCTATACCGGCGGATCGGCGCCGCCCTCCTCGGCGGTGCCGGTGGTGCGCTGGCTGGCCGGCGGACGGGTGCTGCCGGGGATCCCGAACGCGATCCTGGTGTGGGCGCTGGTCGGCGTGTTCATGATCCTGCTGCTGCGCGCGACGCCGTTCGGACGCACCGTGTATGCGATCGGCAATCGCGAACGCGCCGCCTACCTGTCGGGCATGCCGGTCAAGCGGGTGGTGTGCCTGAGCTTCATGCTGGCAGGCAGCGCCAGCGCGCTCGCCGGGCTGCTGCTGACCGGCTATGCCGGCAAGGCGTTCCAGGGCATGGGCGACACCTATCTGCTGCCGGCGATCGCCGCCGTGGTGCTGGGCGGCACCAGCATCGTCGGCGGTCGCGGCTCGTATGCCGGCACCATCATCGGCACCATCCTGATCGTGCTGCTGCAGAGCATGCTGGCGGTGATGCAGATGCCGGATGCCGGACGCCAGATCATCTACGGCGTGGTGATCTTCTCCATGCTGCTGCTGTATGGGCGCAGCAGGAGCGGCCAGGCGTGAGCCTTCCGCAAGGGCGCATGATCGACCTGACGCACAGGATGCGGGTCGGCATGCCGTCCTGGCCGACCCATCCCAGCTTCGGGCTGGCCCTGGTGGAAAGCGTCGCCACCGGCGGCGTGTGCTGCCACCACGCCCTGTCGCTGGGCGAGCATTCCGGCACGCACATCGACGCGCCGAGGCACTTCCTCGAGCAGGACGGGCTGCCGGTCGATCAGATCGAGCTGAGGGATTTCTTCGGCAGGATGGCGACGATCGCCGTCGCGGCGGCCGAGCCCGGCGCACTGGTCGGGCCGGACGTGCTGGAGAGCTGGGAGGCGGCGTACGGGCCGATCGCGGCCAGGGATGCGGTCGCCTTCCATTTCGGCTGGGACCGGCTTTTCACCGCCGACCCGATCCGCTTCCTGTCCGGCTGGCCGGGGCTGAGCCGGGATGTGTGCGAGATCCTGGCGGCGCGCGGCGTGCGCCTGGTGGCGACGGACTGCATCTCGATCGACGCCTCGGACCAGGACGATTACGCGGCGCATCACGCGCTGCTCGGCGCCGGCATCCTGATCGGCGAGAACTTCAACAATCTGGACCGTCTGCCGCCCTTCTGCGACGTGGCGACGCTGCCGCTGCCGATCGAGGGCGGCACCGGCGCGCCGATCCGGGCGATCGCGTTCCTGCCCTGACGGGTGGCGTCACGCGCGCGGCGCGGTCTCCGGCATCGCCAGCAGCAGGGTCACCAGCGCGATCGCCGCGGCGGCGCCGCTTTCCAGGAAGCCGACGGTGTAGCCGAACCGATCGACGATCACCCCGATCACCAGTCCGCTCACCGAGGCGCCGATGCCCTGCACGGTGGCGACGGCGCCCTGGGCGACGTTGTAGCGCCCGGTGCCGCGGGTCAGGTCGGCGACCAGCAGCGGGGTGATGGCGCCGAAGATGCCGGCGCCGACGCCATCGAGCAACTGCACGCCGATCAGCCACGCGGCATTGTCCGACAGCGGATAGAGCAGCGCGCGGATCGGCAGCACGGCGAAACCGATCAGCAGCAGCGGCTTGCGGCCGATGCGGTCGGCGCTGCGTCCGACCGCCAGCGCGATCGGCAGCATGATGAGCTGAGCGGCGATGATGCAGGCCGACATCATCGCCGTGGCGAGTTCCTTGTGCGACTGCGCCAGCTTCTGGCCGACCAGCGGCAGCAGCGGCGCGTTGGCGAAATGGAACAGCATCGCGCAGACCGCGAACACCAGCAGCGGCCGGTTGCCGAGCAGCATGCGCAGCCCCTGCGGCTGTGCGCTGTCCTGCGTGTTCCCCTCTCCGCCGCGGGCCCCGCCGCGTGCCTTTTCGTGGTCGATCGCGCCCGCCGGGATCGACAAGGTGGCCAGCACCGCCAGCACGGCGCAGACCGGGACCAGCAGGAACACGGCGCGCTGCGAGAACAGCGAGCCGATCGCGCCGGCGGCGACCGCGATCGCGACGTTGCCGGCGTGATCAAACGCGGCGTTGCGGCCGAGCCGGGCAGCGAGCAGGCGCCGCGCGGTCAGGCCCAAAGTGAGGGCGGCGACCGCCGGGCCGAACACGTCGCCGACCATGGCGATCAGCGTGTTGGCGACCAGCACCGGCCAGAAGCGCGGTACCGCGAAGATCGCCAGCGCGCCGAGGGCCAGCACCGCCAGCGCGGCGACGATCAGGCCGCGCTTGGCGCGGGTGGCGTCGATCGCCGCCCCGGCCGGGGTCTGCACAACGAGTCCGAGCAGGCCGCTCACCGTGGTCACCACCCCGACCGAGGACTGGCTCCAGTGCTGCTGCGAGACCAGGAACACGTTGAGATACGGACCGAGCGCACCGCGCACGTCGGCCAGCAGAAAATTCAGCGCGTCGAGCGAGAGCGGATGCGCCGCGCCGCGAAGCCGGTCGCCGGAATCGGCGCCCGTGCCTGTGCCGGCATCGGTGTCGGCGTCCATCGAAGCGGCTAGCTGTCGGACAGGCCGAGCAGCCCGTCGCGCAGTTCGGCCGATGGCGCGGTGCTGCCGAGATCGGAATCCAGGATCACCTTGCCGAAGGCGGCATCCGGCACCAGGGCGACCTGCTTGCCGTTGAACAGCACCTGCACGCCGTGATCGGTCATCACGAAGCTGGAGACGTCGCCCGTCTTCACCGGCTGGATCGCGCCGAGCAGGGTCTCGAAATCGGTCTTGTCCGCCTCGGTGCAGGTATGGTGCGCGCAGTAGGTGCGGCTGGAATCCATGTAGAGCTTGTTGAGCTGGGCGACGGTGCCGTTATGCACGTATTGGATGGTCAGCACCTTCGGGCCCGGCTCGGACAGCACCGTCTCGACGTCGCTGGACTTCCTGGGCAGGTACAGCGCCCCGACATAGCCGCGAATATGCAGGAAGGTGAAGGTGCGCAGGCCGATGCCGTTCAGCACCAGGGTGCTGCCGTCGACCGGCAGCGTGTCGGGCATGGTCACGCCGCCCTTGGTCGCGGCCAGCGCCGGGGAGGCGGCGGCGAGCGCCAGGCCGGCGAAGACGAAGCCGGGCAGGAAGCGGGGCAGGAAGCGGGGCAGGACGCAGCGCAAGGCCGGGCGGCCGGGCCGGGCGGGGCCGGTTGGTGCGGAACGGTTCATGGGTTCTCCTTCCCGTGCAGGCGACCGTCGAGCGGACCCGTCGGCGGCAGCAGAGCACGGGCAGCCTGCCCGGGCCACACCGTCCGACGGAACGCGCCGCCTCCTTACGCAGGCGCACCCGGGAGCGTTTCCCAGCCGGCGCCGATCACCACGGCGCTGCGCCGCCCGGCGCCGTCCTCGCGCAGCACCAGCACGTTGCGCTCCTCGAGATAGGCGAGCTGGCGACGGGCGCGGCCGAGCGAATGGGTGCCGAAGGCGCGGGCGATCTCCTGGTCCTGCGGGCAGGGCTGGCCGGCGATCGCGGCGCGGGCGACCAGCAGGAACACCGCCTGGACGTCCTCCGGCAGGTCCGCGGCGATCCGCTCCGCCTCGCGCCAGGCCTCGGTCTCGGCGCCGGCCGGATCGATCCCGGAGCGGGCGCTGGCGAGCGCGCGGCGGAAGCGCGGCATGTCGAGCGCCTCGCGACCCATGCCGTCGATCCGGCAGCGGACCAGGAAGTCCTGATAAAGCACATGCACCGGACGGAAGGCCGCCTCCTGGTCGGCGAGGATCGCGGCGAGCACCTGGCGCACGCGGCGGCCGTGATCGGCGGCGTCCTCCAGGGTGCGCTGGGCCGGGATCGTGTCCGCCTCCTCGCGCGCGGCGCGTTCGCGCCTGGCGTCGCCATGGGCGGAGAGCTGGGCGAGCAGGTCGGGCGGCGGCGGGACGGCGGCGCGGCGCGGGCGCGGCGCGGCATCGGCAACCGGCGTCAGGATCAACTCGCGCATCGAGGCCGGCGCCGGTGCGTCTGCCGCGGCGGGCAGCGGCAGCAGGCTCGGGCCGGCGGAGCGGCTCTGCGTCTCGACCGGTCCGATCCGGACCGGCAGCGGGCGACGCGACAGAGCCGGGCCGAGCGCGATGAACTGGCCGCGGGCAAGATCGCGGAACGCCTCGGCCTGGCGGCGCTCCATGCCCAGCAGATCGGCGGCGCGGGCCATGTCGATGTCCAGGAAGGTGCGGCCCATCAGGAAATTGGTCGCCTCGGCGGCGACGTTCTTGGCCAGCTTGGCCAGGCGCTGGGTGGCGACGATTCCGGCCAGCCCGCGCTTGCGGCCGCGGCACATCAGGTTGGTCATCGCCGCCAGCGAGGCGCGTCGTGCCTCCTCGGAGACCTCGGACGCAGCGGCCGGGGCGAAAAGCTGCGCCTCGTCCACCACCACCAGGACCGGATACCAGTGCTCGCGCGGCGCCTCGAACATGCCGCCGAGGAAGGCGGCGGTGCGGCGCATCTGCAGGTCGGCGTCGAGGCCGTCGAGGTTCAGCACGACGGAGATGCGATGCGCGCGCATGCGCTCGCCGGCGGCGGCAAGGTCCGGCTCGGTATGGTCCGCGGCCTCGACCACCAGATGGCCGAAGCGCTCGCCGAGACCGGCGAAATCGCCTTCCGGATCGATCACCGCCTGCTGCACCCAGGGCGCGCTCTGCTCCAGCAGGCGGCGCAGCAAATGCGACTTGCCGGAGCCGGAGTTGCCTTGCACCAGCAGGCGGGTGGAGAGCAGCTCCTCCAGATCGAGCAGCGCCGGCTGGGCCGCCGAATCGGTGCGGGTGCCGATGTCGATCGTGACGGTCATGACCGGGCCTTACAGGGGAAGGCGCCGCCGCGGCAACCGGCCGGGCGCGGCGACGCCCTCGTCGTCAGGCACTCATGGGCGCGTAGCGCCTGTGGCCCTTCACGTCGTAGCGGTCGAGCATCATCACCTTGTCCCAGCCCTTGACGAAGGCGTGCACGAAGCGCGCGTGGCCGTCGCTGCCGGCATAGACGTCGGCGATGGCGCGCAACTGCGCGTTCGACCCGAACACCAGGTCGTTGCGCGTCGCGGTGTATTTCGTCGCCCCGGTCTCGCGGTTCTTCAGGGTGAAGTGCAGGCCGGCCTCGTCCCGCTTCTCCCAGACCAGGTCGGTATCGGTCAGGGCGACGAAGAAATCGTTGCTCAGCACGCCGACGCGGTCGGTGAAGACGCCGTCGTCGGACCCGTCATGGTTGGCGTTGAGCACCCGCAACCCGCCGGTCAGCACCGCCCATTCCGGTGCGGTCAGCGTCATCAGGTTGGCCTTGTCGAGGAACAGCTCCTCCGGCGCCACGCCCTTTGAGATCGCCTGGAATCCGTCATCGACATAGTTGCGGAACCCGTCGACCACCGGCTTCAGCCAGTCGAACATCTCGATGTCGGTGCGGTCCTGGGTGGTGTCGACGCGGCCGGGCGTGAACGGGACGACGATGTCGATGCCCGACGCCTTGGCGGCGCGCTCGACCGCCTCGCAGCCGCCCAGCACGATCAGGTCGGCGAGGGAGATCGCCGCGCCGGACGCCTGCCCGCGGTTGAAGTCGGCCATCACGCCGCGCAGCGTCTCGATCACGGGGGCAGCACGGCGATTGACCGTCCAGTCCTTCTGCGGCGCCAGCGCCAGGCGGCCGCCGTTGGCGCCGCCGCGCTTGTCGCTGTCGCGATAGGTGGCGGCGGCGGAGAAGGCGGTGAAGGCCAGATCGGACACAGAGAGGCCGGTCGCCGCGATCGCCCGCTTCAGGGCGGCGATGTCGGCATCGCCGACGAGGGCGTGGGTTCGCTCCGGCAGAGGGTCCTGCCACAGCAGGCCGTCCTCGATGGTCGCTTCCGGGCCGAGATAGCGATGCTTCGGTCCCATGTCGCGGTGGGTGAGCTTGTACCAGGCCTTGGAGAAGGCCTGGGTGAAGGCGTCGAAATCGCCCAGGAACTTCTCGCAGACCTTGCGGTATTCGGGATCGACCTTCAGCGCGATGTCGCTGGTCATCATCATCAGGTCGTTCATCTGGCCGGCGATATGCGCGTCCGGGGTCTTCGGCGCGTTCGGATCGGTCGGGGTCCATTGCAGGGCGCCGGCCGGGCTCCTGGTCTGCTTCCATTCGAACTTGAACAGGTTCTCGAGATAGCTGTTGTCCCACTGCGTCGGATTCTGGGTCCAGCTTCCCTCGATCCCATTGGTCATGGTGTTTTCCGCGAAGCCGGACCCCTTCGGGTTGTGCCAGCCGAGACCCATGGCCTCCATCGGCGCGATCTCCGGCGGCGGACCGACCTCCTTGGCGGGAACCATGCCGTGGCTCTTGCCGAAGGCGTGGCCGCCGGCGATCAGCGCGACGGTCTCCTCGTCGTTCATCGCCATGCGGGTGAAGGTGACGCGGATGTCACGCGCCGAGCCCATCGGGTCGCCGTTGGCATACGGGCCCTCGGGATTGACGTAGATGAGCGCCTGGTGCGAGGCGGCGAGCGGGTTTTCCAGGTCGTAGTCGGCATCGCCGTTGCGACCGCGCCACCGCTTGTCGCGCGTCACCATGCTGTCGAAGCTCTCGACATGGGCGGGATCCCAGATTTCCGGGCCCCAGTACGTCGCGTTGTCGGCCTCCCACGCGTCGAGCCGACCGCCGCCGAAGCCGTAGGTGGGAAAGCCCATGATCTCCAGCGCGCAGTTGCCGGTCAGCACCATGAGGTCGCCCCAGGAGATGGCGTTGCCGTATTTGTGCTTGATCGGCTGCAGCAGGCGCCGCGACTTGTCGGTGTTGCCGTTGTCCCACCAACTGCTGATGGGGGCGAAGCGCTGCATCGCGGTCCCGGCGCCGCCGCGACCGTCGGCGATGCGATAGGTGCCGGCCGCGTGCCACGCCATGCGGATCATCTGCGGGCCGTAATTGTCATAGTCGGACGGCCACCAGGCCACCGAGCTGGTCAGGAACTGCTTGATGTCGCGCTTGAGCGCCTGGAAATCCAGCGTGGCGAAGGAAGCCGCATAGTCGAAATCGGCGCCGAGCGGATCTGACGCCAGCCCGTTCTGATGCAGCAGCTCGACCCGCAGACGCTCGGGATACCAGCCCTCCAGGGTCGGCGGGGTGCCGAATGCGCCGCCCACCGAATCACCGCCGAACGGACATTTCCCGGTCATCGGGTGGGTGGCGGTATCTGTCTTGTCGTTGGTGTACTTGTTCATGGGAGCATCCTTGCGCGGGCTCGAGTCCTGCGTGACCGCACCGACCCCTGACGCAGGACCCAACGACCCGACCCTGCTCGGGTTGCCGGATTTCTCGGCGCCCGTCGGCCGTCACGGGAACAATCCCCGCAGACGCTTGCCCGCCCTCACCTGCTCGACGCCGATCGCCATCGCCGCGGTGCGGTTGGACACGGCGCGTTCCGCCGCGCGGAAGCGGACCTTCTCGAAGGCGCCGTCGAGAAGCTGTTCGAGGCGGCTGTTCACCTCCGTCTCGGTCCAGAACAGCCGCTGCAGATCCTGCACCCATTCGAAATAGCTGACGATCACGCCGCCGGAATTGCAGAGAATGTCGGGAATCACGAAGATCTCGTCGCGGCGCTGTTCCAGCACCGCGTCCGCGTCCGGGGTGGTGGGCCCGTTGGCGCCCTCGGCCAGGATGCGGCAGTTCAGCCGCGGCGCGTTCTCCGCGGTGATGACGCGCTCCAGCGCCGCCGGGACCAGGATGTCGCAGCGTTGTTCGAGCAGCTCGGCGCCGCCGATGCTGGCCTCGCGGGTGAAGCCGGCCAGCACGCCATGGCGCGACACGTGGCGTTCGATGTCGTCCAGCTTCAGGCCGGCCGGGTCGTACAGGGCGGTGGTGTGGTCGCTGATGCCGATGATCCTGACGCCGTAGCGTCGCGCCAGGGTGTAGGCGGAGACGCTGCCGACATTGCCGAAGCCCTGCACGATGGCGGTGCTGTCGCCGGGGCGCAGGCCGATCGATTCGCAGGCGCGGTTGACCAGATGCGCGACGCCGCGGCCGGTGGCCTCGCGCCGGCCTTCGGTGCCGCCCAGCGCCACCGGCTTGCCGGTGACGATCTCGCTGACGGCGTGGCCCTGGTGCATGGAATAGGTGTCCATGAACCAGGCCATCACCTGCTCGTCGGTGCCCATGTCCGGCGCCATCACGTCGGTCTGCGGGCTGACGAACGGGATCATCTCCTGCATGTAGCGGCGCGAGACCACCTCGAGCTCGCGCCTGGACAGCGACGGCGGATCGCAGGCGACGCCGCCCTTGGCGCCGCCATACGGCAGGCCCGCCAGCGCGCATTTCCAGCTCATCCACACCGCGAGCGCCGCCACCTCGCCGACATCGAGCTTGGAGGAGAACCGGGTGCCGCCCTTGGTGGGGCCGAGCGTGAGATGATGCTGCACCCGGTAGCCCTGGAACACCTTGGTGCTGCCGTCGTCCATGTGCACCGGCACCGACACCGCGATCGCCCGCTTCGGATAGAGCAGGCGGTCGCGCTCGTCGTGCGGGATCTCGAGATGGTCGGCGATGATGCCGAACTGGGTGCGGGCCATGTCGAACACCGGCCCGGTATAGATGGTCATGGGGTCGCTCCGTTTTGCCGGATGCAACGCCCGCGTGTCGGCCCAGGCAAGGCCCGGCCAAGGCCCCTCGGCGAGGACGACGGATTCGTGCGCCGCGGCCGGGCCGGCCGCAATCTCAGGTTGCTTGCGCGCTGCGGTGCTTTCGGAAACCTGCAGCCTCCTGGTGCCAGGCCAGCAGCCCGTCCGCCGCGGCGCGGCCAGTGGCGAGCGACGCCTGCAGCAGATAGCCGCCGGTCGGCGCCTCCCAGTCGAGCATCTCGCCGCAGACGAAGGTTCCGGGCCGCGCCGTCAGCATGAAACGGGCGTCGACCGCGGCGCGGGCGACGCCGCCGGCGGTCGAGATCGCCCGATCGAGCCCGGCGGTGGCGGTCAGGACCAGCGGCACCGCCTTGATCAGCGCCGCCAGCGCGGCCGGCGCGCGCGGCGGGACGCCGGCTTCGCGCAGTAGGGCAATCGAGGCCGGCGACAGCGACAGCGCCTTGCGCAGCATGTTGGACAGGCTCTCGCGACCGCGCACCCTGGCGAGACGCGCCGCCAGCGCGGCGACGTCCTGGTCGGGGCGAAGGTCGAGCGTCAGGCGCGCCTCGCCGGTCTCTGCGATCGCGTCCCGCAGCGATGCCGAGAGCGGATAGACCGCGCCGCCCTCGATGCCCGCGCCGGTCAGCATCACGTCGCCGCGCGAGACGGCGCCGCGGTGCGCCAGGGCGACCGACTTGAGCGGCGTGCCGGCGAAGCGGTCGGCGAACAGCGGCGACCAGCCGGCGACGAAGCCGCAATTGGCCGGCCGAAACGGCGCCAGCATCACCCCGGCCTGCGCCAGCATGCCGGCCCAGGATCCGTCCGACCCCAGCCTCGGCCAGCTTGCGCCGCCGAGCGCCAGGATGGTGGCGTCGGGGGTCGCGGCCTCCTCGCCATCCGGCGTGTCGAACCGTACCGCGTCGCCGTCGAAGCCGGACAGGCGGCAGCGCGTGCGCACCGTGACGCCGAGACCGTCCAGCCGGGCCAGCCACGCCCTGAGCAGCGGCGAAGCCTTCATCGCGCGCGGGAAGACGCGGCCGCTGGAACCCTCGAAACAGGGCTGGCCGAGGCCTTCGGCCCAGGCGCGCAGCGCGTCCGGCGGGAACGCGGCGATCGGGCCGGCGAGCCAGGATTCGGCGGCGCCGTAGCGGCCGAGGAACCCGGCGATCGGCTCGGAATGGGTCAGGTTGAGTCCGCCGCGCCCGGCCATCAGCAGCTTGCGGCCGGGGCTCGGCATCCGGTCCAGCAGCGTGACGCGCGCATGCGGCGCCAGCCGTTCCGCCGCCGACAGCCCGGCCGGACCGGCGCCGACCACCAGAACGGACGGGCGCTCAGACACCGTGCAGGGTCGACAGGCGCCGCGCCGCCTCGACGATGTCGGCCTCCGGCCCGCAATAGCTGAAGCGCACGAAGCGATCGCCGCGCACCGGGTCGAAATCGATCCCCGGGGTGGCGGCGATGCCGGCCTCGCGCAGCAGCCGGTCGCAGAACTGCGTGCTGTCGCCGGCGACCTTCGCATAGACATAGAACGCGCCCTGCGCCGGCATCAGGTCGGTCAGCCCGGCCTCGGGCAGGGTCTGCAGCAGGTGCGCGCGCGACCGGCGGTAGCCGGCGAGCGTGGCGGCGATCTCGTCGGTGGCCTCGAACGCCGCCTCGGCGGCGATCTGCGAGATATGCGGCGCGCTGATGAACAGGTTCTGCTTGAGGCGCTGCACCGGGCCGATCAGGTCCTCCGGCAGCACCAGCCAGCCGACCCGCCAGCCGGTCATGCTCCAGTATTTGGAGAAGCTGTTGATGACGATCGCGCTGTCGCTGAACGCGCAGGCGGTGGCGGGCGGGCGTTCCCAGTTCAGCCCGTGATAGATCTCGTCGCTGACCAGGCGGATGCCGTGCGCGTGGCAGAACCGGGCCAGCGCGGCGAGCTCGTCCTCCTCCAGCGTGGTGCCGGCCGGGTTGCAGGGGCTGGCGACGATCAGCCCGTCCGGCAATCCCTCCCCGGTGTCGGCCATCGCCTGCAGCAGCGCCACGGTCGGCTGGTAGCCCGTCTCCGGACCGGTCTCGATCACCACCGGGGTCATGCCGAGCGCGGTGAGGATGTTCACGTAGGGCGGGTAATAGGGGCTGGCCATCGCCACCCGGTCGCCGCGATCGAACGCGGCGAGAAAGGCGAGCAGGAACCCGCCCGACGCGCCGGTGCTGACCGCGACCCGGTCGGGCGACACGACGGCTTGATACGTGTCGTGATAGTGCCGGGCGATCCGGCGCCGCAGCGACGCCAGGCCGAGCGCCTCGGTGTAGCCCATCGGCAGGCCGGCGGAGAGGGCGGCCTGCGCCGCGGCAATCGCCGTGGCCGGCGCGCCGGCGGCGGGCTGACCGACCTCGAGCCGGATCACCGTCGGGTCGGACGGCGCCCTGGCCGCCTGCGCCGCGTTCGCCCTGGCGACCACCTCCATCGCCAGGAACGGCGCCAGGGCGGCGCCCGCGCCCTGCTTGAGCCGGGGCTTCAGCCGGGGTCGGCGCACGCGATCAATCGCTGCGCGTGGCGAGACCGTTGCCGCGCGGATCGGCGCGCGCCGTGCAGCGATCCTGGCCGCGCGGGCAGGCGATCGCGTTGACCCGGCCGGTCTCGGTCACCGGCGCCGCCGGCTGGCCGCGCAGCACGTTGGAGGTGGCCAGCGCCACCGCCTCCGCGGCCTGGTTCTGCCCGGAGCCGGCGACCGCGGCGCGCAGCGTGCCGGCGGACGGAGTCCAGGCGATCGCGGCCGCCAGCAGCGGCGTCGGCAGGCGGGCCGGCGAGGCGCCCAGCACGATGCCGGTGGTGCCGGCGATGCGCCCGGTTCCGAAAAGATTGTCCATGGTCAGGGCGCAGGCGACCGCGCCGCCCTTGCGGTCGATCACGGTGAAAGCGGTCGAGGCCGGCAGGCGGCCGAGCCCGGCGCCGCCGCCGGACGGCGCGACCATCGCCTGCGCCTCCCCGGCGAGATCGGCGTTGCCGGCGCCGGCGGGATGCGACGCGCGCCAGGCGGAAACCGCCGCCTCGGCGACGCCGTCCGGGTTGCCGCCGGCCTGGATCGCCCGGAACGCGGCCGCGGCACCCAGCCCGCCATCGGCCGGCGGCGGCAGGAACGCCACCGTGTCGGCGCCGGCTGCGATCTGCAGGGGCGCGCCCTCGCCCGGCACGGCGTTGCGGATATCGGACGCGGACAGGCCGCCATGCGCCTGCGCGGCGCCGTCGGCGAAGGATTGCCACAGCAGGCCGGTATAGAGGTCGCCGACGCCGGACAATGCGATCCGGTCGAGCGTGTTGGCCAGGTCGGGCTGCACCAACTGGTCGCCGGCCTGCACCGGCCCGCTGCTGCCCGGGCGGGCGAAGATTGCGCTCGCGGCCTGGTCGGCCAGCAGCGGGCCGCTGACCGCTTCCAGGTCGTCGGCGAGGGCGCGGGACACGGTGATGCCGGAGCGGGCCAGGCGCGCCGCCGGCTTGACCAGGTCGTCGAAGGTGACGCTGCCGTAGCGCGCCTGCATCAGGAACAGGCCGCGCGCGGTCATCGGCACCGCGGCTGGGCGTCCGTCGGGTCCGGTCGCGGCGCTGCCGGCGATCGGCGTGAACAGGAAGGCGGTCGGACCCTGCCGGTCGCCGGCGCGATAGGCCAGGCAGGCGCCGCCGCCGCCGAGCGAGGCACGCGACGGCAGGGTCACGGCCAGCGCCATGCCGACCGCGGCCGCCGCGTCGGCGGCATTGCCGCCGCGCGCCAGAACGTCGCGTCCGGCCAGCGCGGCGACCGGCTCGTCGGCGACGACGTTGCCGATATAGCCGGAGAGGTAGGGCGAGGGCGGCCCGGTCACCAGGTTGCGGACCTGCTGCACGCTGCTGCACCCGGCCAGGACCAGGGGGAAGGACAGGAATACGGCGATCGCGCGGAAGATCGTGGTGTGGGCGGGCGAAGGAGCCGCGACAGAATTCGGCACGCCATGCTCTCCGAGTGGACCCGCAGCCCATAGACGGCTTGGCGCGGGTCGGCAACGTCCGGGGTGCCGGCACACGCCGGCAACGTCCGGGGTGCCGGCATGGGCCGGCAACGTCCGGGGTGCCGGCACGGGCCGGCAACGTCCGGGGTGCCGGCACGGGCCGGCAACGTCCGGGGTGCCGGCACGGGTCGGTCGGCTCGCGGAGCGGGCGGCGGGCTGCTACATCGACGGGCGCATCATCCGACGGAGACCCGACCGCATGACCCAGAGCGTCCGACGCATCGCCCTGCTCGTGGCCGGGCTCCTGTCGCTGGCGGGTCCCTGGCTGCGCCCGGCGCTGGCCGATCCCGCGGTCTCGGTGGCGCCGTCCGCCTTCTCGCCGGCGCAGCGGGCCGAGATCGTGCAGATCGTGCGCGACGCGCTCAAGACCGATCCCAGCATCCTCGGCGACGCGATCGTGGCGCTCAGGGCGTCTGCGGAGCAGAAGCAGGAGGCGGACGCGAACCAGGCGA
>CAIMSN010000105.1 GCA_903844135.1 uncultured Rhodospirillales bacterium
CTGCATGACGTAGTGGGTATGGACGAGCGGCAGCGGCGACGCGTTCAGCTCCAGCCTGACGTCGACCAGCGTGCGCCCCGCGACGGTGGTCGACTGCGCGGTGATGTCGAGCCGCCCGCCATAGTCGGTGGTGCCGCTGAACCGGCAGGTCTCCGCCTCGGAGCGGCCTGCCAGCATGACGACGGACACCGCGACGACCAGCAGCCTTCCTCGCCTGGTGGCGTCAGACGTTGAAGCGAAACAGCAGCACGTCGCCGTCCTTGACCACATAGTCGCGGCCCTCGATGCGCATCTTGCCGACTTCCTTGGCGCCGGCTTCGCCCTTGTAGGCGATGTAGTCGTCGTAGGCGACGGTTTCGCAGGCGATGAAGCCGCGTTCGAAGTCGTTATGGATCACCGCGGCGGCCTGCGGCGCCTTGGTGCCGACATTGATGGTCCAGGCGCGGGTTTCCTTCGGACCGACGGTGAAATAGGTGGTCAAGCCGAGCAGACGATAGCCGGCCTCGATGACGCGGTCGAGGCCGCTGTCGGTGAGGCCCAGCCCTTCCAGGAATTCCGAGCGGTCGGCGTCGGGGAGCTGGCTGACCTCGGCCTCGATGGCGGCGGAGACCACCACCGCGGCGGCGCCCTCTTGCCTGGCCTTGGCGGCGACACGCTCGGATTGCGCGTTGCCGGTGGCGGCGGACGCTTCCTCGACGTTGCAGACATAGAGCACCGGTTTGCTGGTCATCAGGTTGAGGCGGCGGACCGCTTCCTCCTGGCCCTTGGCGATCGCGGTGCGGGCGGGCTTGCCGTCGCGCAGTGCTGCGAGCAGCGGCTCGATGGTGGCGACCTGGGCGGCGGCGTCGCGGTCGTTGTTCTTGGCTTTCTTCTGCAGCGGGAGCAGGCGCTTTTCCAGACTGTCCATGTCGGCCAGCATCAGTTCGGTCTCGACCACGTCGGCGTCGCGCACCGGGTCGACCGAGCCTTCGACATGGGTGACGTCGTCATCCTCGAAGCAGCGCAGCACATGGATGATGGCATCGACCTCGCGGATGTTGGCGAGGAACTGGTTGCCGAGGCCCTCGCCGCGCGAGGCGCCGCGCACCAGCCCAGCGATGTCGACGAATTCCAGGCTGGTGGGCACGATCTTCTGCGACTTGCCGATCGCGGCGAGCGCCTGCAGGCGAGGGTCCGGCACCGCGACGCGGCCGACATTGGGCTCGATGGTGCAGAACGGGTAGTTCGCGGCCTGGGCCGCGGCGGTCGCGGTCAGCGCGTTGAACAGGGTCGATTTGCCGACATTGGGCAGGCCGACGATGCCGCAATTGAAACCCATCAGTGCTTGTCCCCAACGAGAAGTGCGATCCGTGTCATGAACTGTTCCGGCTGGGCGTCGGCCAGCAGGGGTGCGGCGTCGGCGACCGCGTCCAGCAGCGGCTCGAGCCAGGCGAGGTCGATCTTGGCGAAATCGCCGAGCACGTGGCCGGTGACGCGCTCCTTGGCGCCGGGATGGCCGATGCCGAGCCGCACCCGCCAGTAATCCGGAGTGCCGAGCATGCGGTCCATGCTGCGCAGGCCGTTATGGCCGGCCGCACCCCCGCCCTTCTTGACCCGGACGCGGGCGGGATCGAGATCGAGCTCGTCGTGAAACGCGGTGATGGCGGCGGGCGGGATCTTGAAGAAGCCGGCGGCCGCCTGCACGCTCTCGCCGGACGCGTTCATGTAGGTCAGCGGCTTGAGAGCCAGGATCTTGCGGCCGGCGATCTGGCCCTCTGCGACCTCGCCCTTGAAGCGCCTGCGCCACGGCGAGAAGCCGTGGCGCTTGGCGATGGCGTCGATCGCCATGAAGCCGATATTGTGACGCTGCCTGGCCATCCCGGGCTCGGGGTTGCCGAGCCCGGTCCAGAGCAGCATCGGTCCGCCTGCTTACTTCTTGGCTGCCGGCTTGCCCGGCGCCTTGGTGCCCCTGGCGGGAGCGGCCGGTGCCGCGGCGGCGCCTGCGACCGGCTCCGGCTCGGCGACCACGGTCGGCGCCGCGACGGTGGCGATCACGAAATCGCGGTCGGCGATCACCGGGGTCACCTGCTCGGTCTGCTTGATGTCGGACCAGCGCACGTTGTCGTTGATGTCGAGGTTGGTCAGATCGACGGTGAAGTTGGCCGGGATGTGGTCCGGGTCGACCGACACCTCGATGGTGTGGCGGACCACGTTCAGCACGCCGCCGCGCTTGATGCCGACCGAGCTCTCCTCGCCGGTGAAGACCACCTGCACGGCGACCTTGATCTGCTCGCCGGGGGCAAGGCGCTGGAAGTCGACATGGATCGGGCGGTCGGAGACCGGATGGAGCTGCACTTCGCGCATCAGCGCGCGCACCGGCGCGTCGCCGGCGCTGATCTCGTAGAGGCGCGAGCGCCAGCCGGTCTTGACCAGCTCGCGCAGCACCACGCGGGGATCCAGGGAGATCAGGGTGGCGTCCTGCTTGGCGCCATAGATCACCCCCGGAACCATCCCGTCCCGCCTCGTTGCGCGCGCTGCCCCCTTACCAGCCTTCGCGCGCACCGACGCCTCGATCGTCGTAAAATTGGTCACTGTCTGCTCCTGAACACAAAGCGCGCCGGCCTCCAGGGGTGCCGACGTGCGCGGGGGGTCTCTTAGTCGGTGCGCGGACGGACTGCAACGATGGAGTTGCTGGGGCGGGTATCCGGGAGACGTCGCCCGGCCTGTTTGGCGCTGGCATGGCATGGGGACCGGCGGTAGGGTCCGGGCATGGCGCGCCAACCGACAGACCCGGTCATCGATATGGACGGTGCGGGATGGGCTTGAAACGTTTCCTCAATGAGCGCGACGCGCTGGTGGACCAGGCGATCGACGGAGTCCTGGCCTCTCGTGCCGGCGAAGGGTTGGCCAGGCTTGCGGACGGGCCGGGACGCAGGGTGGTGCTGCGGGCGACGCCGTCGTCGGACCGGGTGGCGGTGATCTCCGGCGGCGGTTCCGGGCACGAACCGGCTCATGCCGGCTTTGTCGGGCCGGGGATGCTGGATGCCGCGGTGTGCGGCGAGATCTTCGCCTCGCCGCCGGTCGATGCGGTGCTCGCCGCGATCCTGGCCGTGACCGGCGGCGCGGGCTGCCTGCTGGTGGTGAAGAACTATACCGGCGACCGGCTGAATTTCGGCCTGGCGGCGGAGCAGGCGCGCGGGCTCGGCCTGGCGGTGGAGACGGTGATCGTCGCCGACGATATCGCCTTGCCCGACCAGGCGCGGCCGCGCGGCCTGGCCGGCACGCTGTTCGTGCATAAGATCGCCGGCGCGATGGCGGCGAACGGTCACACGCTGGCGGAGATCGCCCAGGCGGCGCGGGCAGCGGCTTCGGAGACTCTGTCGATCGGCCTGGCGTTGTCGGACTGCAACGCCTATGCGCCCGGCCATGTCGGCCGGCTCGGGCCGGACGAGATCGAGCTCGGGCTCGGCATCCATGGCGAGCCTGGCGCGGAGACGCTGGCGATGGCGGACGCGGATGCGCTGATGGCGCTGGCGGCCGGCCGCCTCGAGCAGGCGATCGCGGCCAGAGGCTGGGGCGGCGACACGCGACTCGCCCTGCTGCTGAACGGGCTCGGCACGGTGCCGGCGCTGGAGATGTCGCTGCTGCTGGACTCGTTCCGGCGTACCAAGCTGGCCGGACGGGTGGCGCTGCTCGGCGGGCCGGCACCGATGATGACGGCGCTGGACATGAACGGCTTCTCGCTGTCGGCGCTGCGACTGACCCCGGAGCGGGCACGGGCGCTCGGCGAGCCGGTGGCGATCCCGGCCTGGCCCGGCCTGGCCGCACCGACGGCGCCGCGCACCAGGCCGGCGCCCACCCTGCCCGCTCTGTTCGCGGCGCCCGCCTCGGCCCGACCGGCGGCGCAGGCGATGATCGTGCGTGCCGCATCGCTGCTGACCGCGATGCAGCCGGAGATCGACGCGCTCGATGCGCGGATCGGCGACGGCGATACCGGCACCAGCTTCGCGCAGGCGGGACGCGCCATCGCGGCTTCGATCGATCGGCTGCCGCTGGCGGACGAGGCGGCGCTGCTGGCGACGCTCGGCCGTCTGCTGGCGTCGCAGGCCGGCGGATCGAGCGGGGTGCTGCTGTCGATCCTGTTCTCCGCCGCCGGACAGGCGCGCCGCGACGGCGATGCGTTGCCGGCTTCCTTGCGCAAGGGTCTGGAAAGGCTGCAGGCGCATGGCGGCGCCCGACAGGGCGACCGCACCATGATCGACGCGCTGGCGCCGGCGCTGGAGGCGCTCGAGACCGGCGGGCTGGCGGCGGCCGCGCGCGCCGCGCGGCGGGGTGCAGACGCGACCCGGACGATGCGGGCCGGCGCCGGCCGCGCCGCCAACGTGCCGGAGGCGGCGCTGCGCGACGTACCGGATCCGGGGGCGGAGGCGGTGGCGCGTCTGTTCGAGGGGCTGCTCTAGACCGGAACCGGGCCGTCGCTGGCCGGCTGCTCGGTGATGATAGTCTCGATGGTGGCCGCCGGCTCGTAGAGCAGCGCGCCGATGTAGCCGGCCAGCATGCCGCCGGCGATCGGCGCCACCCAGAACAGCCAGAGCTGGCCGAGATAGTCGCCGCCGGCGAACAGGGCCGGCGCGGTGCTGCGCGCCGGATTGACCGAGGTGTTGGTCACCGGGATCGAGATCAGGTGGATCAGGGTCAGGCCGAGGCCGATCGGGATGCCGGCGAAGCCGGACGCGGCGCCCTTGGAGGTGGTGCCGATGATGATCAGCAGGAACACGAAGGTCAGCAGCAGTTCGGTCAGGAAGCAGGCGCCCATCGAATAGCCGCCCGGGCTGAGCGCGCCGTAGCCGTTGGCGGCGAACCCGGCGGGCACCCAGCCGGGCTTTCCAGAGGCGATGATCCAGAGCGCCGCGGAGGCGAGAATCGCGCCGAGCAACTGGACGGCGATGTAGGGCAGCACGTGCTTGTTGGCGCAGCGTCGCGCCGCCCACAGGCCGAGCGTGACGGCGGGATTGAAATGGCCGCCGGAGATGTGCCCGACCGCATAGGCCATGGTCAGGACGGTCAGGCCGAAGGCGAACGAGACGCCGACGAAGCCGACGCCGAGCTGCGGGAAGCCGGCCGCGAGCACCGCGCAGCCGCAGCCGCCGAACACCAGCCAGAAGGTGCCGACGAACTCGGCGAACAGCCTGCGCAACATGTCACGATCCAAGACGGCCTCCCCGGCGCCGATAGCACACCGAGTAAGGCGCGCACTGCTGTCCGTCGCAAGGCGAATCGCCACGCGGTTCGATGAATTCGCTGTCTCCGCTACGTTATTACTTCATATGTAACAATAACTGGTCCCGTGTCCTGGCGGTTTTGCGCGCACCGGCCGGTTCGTCGCATCCTGCGGCTCGACTGACGGATCGCCCTGCCATGCCTCGCTCTCGCTCGCTCGCTTCCGGACTGGCCCTTGCCGGACCGGCCGTCCTTTTTCTCGCCGGCGCTTCGGCAGCCGCGCCGGACGGGTCGCGGATCGCGTTCGACGCGATCGCCCTGTCTCCGGACGGGGCGGTGGTGGCCAGCGTCGAGCACGATCCGGCCCAGGGCCACGACGCGCAGGCCGCGCTGGTGCTGCGTCCGACCGCGGGCGGCGGCGCGACCACGGTGCGGCTGGCCTGCGCCGGCAAGGGATGCAAGGCGCAGGCGCCGGCCTGGTCGCGGGACGGCCAGCGTCTGGCGTTCGTGCTGTCGGTGCCCGGATCGGACGAGCAGTCGCTCTGGGAGACCGATCGCGCCGGCGCCACGCCGCGCAGGATCCTGTCGTTCGCAGGCCTGCTGGACGCGCCGCGCTTCGGGCCGGCCGGCCAGATCGCCGTGCTGGCGGTGGCGCACCCGCACAAGCAGGTCGGCGCCACCAAGGCCTCCGCCGCCATGACCGGAGAGATCGGCACCGAGACCGACGAGCAGCGGATCGCCCTGGTGGAGAACGGCGCGGCGCGTTTCGTCTCTCCCGCGGACCTGTTCGTCTACGAGTATGACTGGCGCCCGGACGGATCGGGCTTCGTCGCGACCGCGGCGCCTGGCGACGGCGACGCCAACTGGTGGATCGCCAAGCTGCATGCGCTCGGCACCGACGGCAACGACCGCATCCTCTACAGCCCGCCGGCGTCGCAGCAGTTGGCCGATCCGGTGGTGTCGCCGGACGGACGTTCGGTGGCGTTCATCGGTGGGCTGATGAGCGATTTCGGCTCGACCGGCGGCGATGCGTTCCGGCTTTCGCTCGCGGGTGGCGCGCCCGTGGATCTGACGCCGGGGATGAAGGCCAGCGTGACCGACCTGTCGTTCGCCTGCGGCGCGCCGGGTGGCGGCGAGCAGAGAAGCGGGCCGAGAAGCGGGCAGAGCCTGGCGGCGACGGTGCTGCGGGACGACCGGGTGGCGCTGGTGGCGCTGGACCGGCCCTCGGCCGCGCCGGCGACGTTGTTCCAGGGCGATGCGCAGTCGGTGTCGCTCGGCGGCTGGAATGCGGGGATCGCCTGCGGCGGCGATCAGGCGGTGACGTCGCTGCAGGACTTCACCCATGCGCCGTTCCTGGCTTCCGCCACGCGCAGCGCCGGCCGGCTCGGCGCGTTCCGGGCTTTGACCCCGCAACGCGACGCCGCACGTCCGCCGATCGTAGCGCGGTCGCTGCATTGGAAAAGCGACTCGTTCGACGTGCAGGGCTGGCTGCTGGAGCCGACCGGCGGTGCGCCGGGCGCACGGCCGCTGGTGGTGTCGGTGCATGGCGGGCCGTCGGCGGCGTCGGTGCCGCATGCGCTCGGCAAGGGATTCGTCGCGCCGCTGATCGAAGCGGGATACGACGTGCTGCTGCCCAATCCGCGCGGCTCGTTCGGACAGGGCGAGGCGTTCGCGCGGGCGAACATCCGCGATCTCGGTCACGGACCGCTGCGCGACATCCTGGCGGGGATCGACGCGGCCGAGCGGGCGGCGGATCCGGCGCATCCGATCGACGAGAAGCGGCTCGGGCTGTTCGGCTATTCCTATGGCGGCTACATGGCGATGTGGGCGCCGACCGAGACCGACCGCTTCGCCGCCATCGTCGCCGGCGCCGGCGTGTCGGACTGGTTGTCGATCGAGGGCGAGGAGGGGATCGCCACCTCGGACATCCCGTTCTTCGGCGTCTCGGTCTATGACGATGCCAAGCCCTATCTGGACGCTTCGCCGATCCTGCGCATGCGGCGGGTGCATACGCCGGTGTTCGAATTCGTCGGCGAGCGCGACATCGAATGTCCGATGCCGCAGAGCCAGGAATACGCCCAGGCGCTGCGGATGCTGAACCAGCCGACCGAGTTCGTGGTCTACCCCGGCCAGGGCCACGGCCTGTCGGACGACGCCGACATGGCCGACGCGAAGAAGCGCAGCATCGCCTGGTTCGAACGCTGGTTCGCCAAGAA